>JAFECY010000209.1 GCA_018241865.1 Pseudomonadota bacterium
AGTCGATGGATGGCTCGCAGGATGTGTTCGTGCAATCGATCTACAGCGGCAGCCCGGTCGATGGCGCGACGGTGGAAATCATCGGCAAGAATGGCCTGACTTTGTTCTCGCAAACCACGGACGCCACCGGTCGCGCGCGTTTTGCCAAGATCAGCGGTTTGTCGCGCGAACGGACGCCGTTGATGATTTTGGTGAAAAAAGGCGGCGACCTGAGTTTCATGCCGCTGAACAAATCGGATCGCGGCCTCGACATGTCGCGCTTCGATGTCGGCGGCGCGAAGAATGCGGCGGTGGCCGATCAACTCTCGGCTTACCTGTTCAGCGATCGCGGCATTTACCGTCCGGGCGATACCTTCCACGTCGGCATGATCGTCAAGCCGGCTAGCTGGGCGACCAGCATTGCCGGTTTGCCGCTGGAAGTGGAAGTGCTGGATTCGCGCGGCCTGACCGTCAAGCGCGAAAAGACCAAGTTAGTTCCCGGCGGATTCATGGAGGTGTCGTACGCTACGCAGGAAACCTCGCCGACCGGCACCTACAACATCAATCTGTATCTGGTGAAAGATGGCAGCACCGGCGCGCAAATTGGTTCGACCAGCGTCAAGGTGCAGGAATTTCAGCCGGACCGTATGAAGGTGACGGCGAAATTCTCCACCGACGCACCTGAAGGCTGGGTCAATCCGAAAGACTTGAAAGTGCTGGTGAATGCCCAGAACCTGTTTGGCACGCCGGCGGAAAATCGACGCGTGACGGCGGAGATGACCTTGAGTCCGGCTTTCCCGGCGTTCAAATCGTATGCCGATTACAAATTCTATGATCCGCAACGCGCCAAAGAAGGATATAGCGAAAAACCGGGCGAGCAAACCACCAACGACAAGGGCGATGCTGAATTTGCGCTCGGATTGGAGAAGTATTCCAAAGCGACGTACCGCGTACATTTCTTGGCGCGAGTCTTTGAGCCGCAGGGTGGGCGCGGCGTTGCGGCCGACGCTGCGGTGTTGGTGTCGGAGTTGCCGCATCTGATCGGTTTCAAAGCCGACGGTGCGCTCGATTTCGTTTCGCGCGCGGCGAAGCGCACGGTGTCAATCATCGGCATCAATCCCAAAGCGCAGAAAACGGCGGTCGATGGTCTGACATTGCAATACGTCGAACGTAAATTTGTGTCGGTGTTGACCAAGCAAGATAACGGCACCTACAAATACGAATCGCGCAAGAAAGAAATTCTGCTCAAAGAGTCGCCATTGTCGATTCCAGCCACAGGCTACAACTTACAATTGGCGACCGACACGCCGGGCAATTTTGCCTACGTGATTCGTGATGCACAGGGCTTGGAATTCAACCGCATCGAATACGCGGTGGCAGGGCAGGGTAATGTCACGCGCAGTTTGGAGCGCAACGCCGAGCTGCAACTGACTTTGAACAAAAAAGATTACACGCCGGGCGAGGAAATCGAGATCAGCATCAAAGCGCCTTATACCGGCGCTGGCTTGATTACCATCGAGCGCGACAAGGTCTATGCACATCAGTGGTTCAAGGCCGACACCTTGGCTTCGGTGCAGAAGATCACCGTGCCGAAGGACTTTGAAGGTAACGGCTATATCAGCGTGCAATTCATCCGCGATCCGGCGTCCGATGAAATTTTCATGAGCCCCTTGAGCTATGGCGTCGTGCCGTTCGCCACCAGTTTGGCGGCGCGCACCAACAAATTGACGCTGGACGTGCCGAGCTTGGTGAAACCCGGCCAAATCTTGAAAATGAAACTGATCGCCGCGCAGCCGACCAGAGTGGCGGTGTTCGCGGTGGATGAAGGCATCCTGCAGGTGGCGCGTTATCAGATGCCAGACCCCTTGAGCAGCTTCTTCCAGAAACGGATGTTGGAAGTACGCACCTCGCAGATACTCGACATGATCTTGCCGGAGTTCAAAAAACTGATGGCGGCCAGCGCGCCGGGTGGCGACGGCGAAGGTGCGCTCGGCAAGCATCTCAATCCGTTCAAACGCAAGCACGACAAGCCGGCGGTGTACTGGTCTGGCATTGTCGATGTCACGGGCGAGAAAGAATTCAGTTACCAAGTGCCGGAAACCTTCAACGGCACGATGCGCGTGATGGCGGTTGCGGTCAACGATAACACCGTCGGCACGGCGCAGACCAAGACCGTGGTGCGCGGCGATTTCGTGTTGTCGCCGAACACACCGCTGGCGGTGACGCCGGGCGATGAATTCGAGGTTAGCGTCGGCGTCGCCAACAATGTGGCCAATTCCGGCAAGGATGCGACGGTGACGGTGGCGCTGAAAACCTCGCCGCATTTGCAGATCGTCGGCAATGCCAGCCAGACTTTGAAGATCGGCGAGATGCGCGAAGGCGTGGCGCTCTATCGATTGAAAGCTGTGGACGGTGCCAAGGCCTTGCTCGGTTCAGCCTCGATGAGCTTCACCGCCAGCATGGGCAGCAAATCGGCGCATCTGACGACCGATGTGTCGGTGCGTCCGGCCGTGCCGCGCTACGCACAAATCGCGATGGGCAGTTTCAAGGGCAGTGCCGAAGTGCCGGTCACGCGCGACATGTTTGCCGAATACCGCAAGCTGGAAGCAGGCGTGTCGCCGCTGCCGCTGATTTTGGCCAATGGTTTGTCAACTTATCTGGCTAATTTCTCGCACTACTGCACCGAGCAAATCGTCAGTCAGGCGATGCCGGCGCTGATTCTCGCCAAGCGGCCGGAGTTCGCCGGTGCCAGCGCCAAATTGCCGACTGCGCGTAATCTGGAGGATGCGCTGCGCGTGCTGCGTACTCGCCAAAATGCCGAGGGCGGTTTCGGACTGTGGGATGCTTCCGTGCAGGCGGATGAGTTCGCCTCCATCTATGCGCTGCATATGATGCTGGAAGCGCGCGACCGTGGCGAAAACGTGCCGGTCGATATGCTGCAAAAAGGCTTGGACTACGCGCAAAAATTGGCGGCCAGTCCTGGTGCGTCGCTGTGGGAATTGCGTGCGCGCGCCTATGCGGCTTATTTGCTGACTCGGCAAATGGTGGTGACCACGCCACTCTTGACTGCTATCCGCGAAACGCTGGAAAAACGCTATCCGCAGGAATGGCAGAGCGACCTGGCTGCTGCCTATCTGGCTGCGTCTTATCAATTGCTGAAACAAGATCGCATGGCCAGCAACCTGATCGACAAGCAAGTCGAATCCTTGCTCAAACGCGGCAAAGGTTTCACGTATGAGCACTATTACGATCCGCTGATTCGCGATGCACAAGTGCTGTACCTGCTGTCGCGTCATTTCCCGGCGCGGGTGAAAGCCTTGCCGCCTGCAGTCATGGCTGCGCTGGTTAAGCCGATTGCCGACGGTCAGTTCAATACGTTGTCGAGTGCTTATTTGATCTTGGCTTTCGACGCCTATGCCAACGTGGTCGGGGCGGAAGCGATGGGCAAACTTTCCATCACCGAAGTCGATGCCACCGGCAAGACCAAGCCGTTGACCTTGCCCGACAATCTGGTGCCGCGTGTGCCGTTCGCGCCGGGCACGGCCAAACTGCGCTTCGGCAATGACGCCGATCTCACCACGTATTACGCGGTGACGGAAACGGGTTTCGACAGAGCCGCGCCGAAAACCGAGCTACGCAACGGCATCGAAGTGCTGCGCGAATATGTCGGCAAAGATGGCAAGCCGCTGACGACGGTGCAAGTAGGCGATGAAATCACGGTGCGATTGAAATTCCGCGCCGTGAATCGTAGCTACGTGCCGAATGTGGCGCTGGTCGATCTGATGCCGGGCGGCTTCGAGCCGGTGCTGGATACGCCGTCCGAACCGGATCAGAGCGAAGCAAAACCCAGCACGGATAAAGACAAGGACAGCAAAGTGGCGCTGGCCGGCTTGGCAGGCGCACGCTCGAATTGGAACATCGAGTACGCCGACGTGCGCGAAGACCGCGTGGTGTTCTACGGCACAGTCAATCAAGACTTCAGCGAAATCAGCTACCGCATCAAAGCCACCAACAGCGGCCGCTTCATCGTGCCGCCGGCCTATGCGGAAGCGATGTACGAGCGCGCCACCCAGGCGCGTTCCTTGGGCGGTCAATTTTTGACGGTGGAGCCGCCGAAGAAGTGAGGGAATTTATTTAAACCACGGCGACACGGCGCTCCTTCCCCTTCAAGGGGAAGGTCGGGATGGGGATGGGTGTCGGCGCGCGGCTAACAACCCATCCCCACCCTATCCCTCCCCTTGAAAGGGAGGGGGCGTGAAGCGCAACCGTATCAGCATTGATTGTTTGTAGAGATAGCATGAACAAGCTATGGATGTCTCTTGCAGCGGCGCTTCTCAAACGCAAACGCTGGCTGATCGCCGCCGGCCTGTTGCTGGCGATGCTGGCAGGGGTGCGCCTGTGGCCGCATCCGCCGTTGCGTGAGTCGATACCTTCCTCGACCGCGCTGTATGCCAAAGATGGTGAATTGCTGCGCCTCGCTTTGGCGTCCGACGAACAATACCGGCTGTGGGCGCCAATCAACGAGATCGAGCCGCGCTTGATTGAAGCGGTACAGTTGTACGAAGACCGCTGGTTTTACTGGCATCCCGGCATCAATCCGATTGCGTTGGCGCGTGCCGCTGTCACCACCTACAGCGGTGGATCACGTCAAGGTGCATCGACTCTCACCATGCAATTGGCACGGCGGCTGTATCACATACAGAGCCAGACTGTCGGTGGCAAGTTGCGACAAGTATTGGCGGCGCTTTGGCTAGAAATGCGCTATAGCAAACGCGACATCATCGAAGCCTATCTCAACCTTGCACCCTATGGCGGCAACATCGAAGGTGTCGGTGCGGCCAGCTTGATTTATTTCCATAAACGCGCACAGCAATTGACGCTGCCGGAAGTGTTGACGTTGGCCGTCATCCCGCAAAATCCACGCAAGCGCGGCGGCATGTCGGCGGAGAAAAACAAACGCAGCGAACTCGCCATCGCCCGCGAACGCCTGTGGCAAAGCTGGTCGAAATCGCACAAAGAGGGCGCGAAATACAAAGCCGACATTCGGGCGCCGATTACTTTGGCGACCACCGCCAGCCTACCGTTTCGCGCGCCGCATCTGGTCGATTCCTTGTTGCGCGGCGATCGTGATCCCGAAATATGGACTGCGCTCGACATGCGTATGCAAACCACGCTCGAACGCATCCTGACGCAGTTCGTCGATAACCGGCGCGGGCAGGGCGTCAACAACGCCAGCGCCATTTTGCTCGACCGCGAAACCGGCGAGGTGAGAGCGCTGGTCGGTTCAGCCGATTACTTCAACAGCGACATCGACGGCATGGTCAACGGCACGCAAGCGAAACGCTCACCCGGCTCCACGCTCAAGCCCTTCATTTACGGCTTGGCACTGGATCAAGGCATATTGCATCCGATGACCATCTTGAAAGATGCGCCGACTTCTTTTGGTCCGTTCAGCCCAGAAAATTTTGACGGTCGCTTCGTTGGTCCTATCGCCGCGCAGGATGCGTTGGTGCGTAGCCGCAACGTGCCGGCGGTATTGGTGGCGTCGAAGCTCAAGCAACCTAACTTGTACGAATTTTTGCAAAGCGCCGGCATCAGCAAGATGGCGTCGGAAAAACACTACGGTCTGGCGTTGGCGCTGGGTGGCGGCGAAGTGACGATGGAAGAATTGGCGCGGCTGTATCTGATGCTGGCCAATCGTGGCGTGATGCTGCCGCTGCAATATGAAAAAATCACCGCAAAAAACAAGCGGCCGCGCGAGGAGCAACGACTGCTGTCTGAAGAGGCCGCCTTCATCACGCTGCAAATGCTGAAAACCAATGTGCGACCTGACACCGGCGAACCAGCCTCGCCGGCAGTGGCGTGGAAAACCGGCACCTCATGGGGCTTTCACGACGCTTGGACTGCCGGCGTGCTAGGCCGGCACGTGCTGATCGTCTGGGTCGGCAATTTCGACAACAGCAGTAACGCCACCTTCATCGGCATCCAGACTGCCGCGCCGC
>JAFECY010000020.1 GCA_018241865.1 Pseudomonadota bacterium
AATACGGTGCTTGCTCACTGTCCTGCGGCACCGGCAGCACTGCCCGGCTGGGGTATTCGTCGTCGTGATTGCCGAGGATGATTTCTTTGTCGTTGCCGGCGCGGAAATCGTTGCCGTAGTTGACCCATTGCTGCTGGATGAATTCAAACTGACGACCGATGTCGGCGTTGACGGTCATGAAGATGATGCCGTGATTGCCGTCGTCGCGGGTCGGGTCCTGTACCGCACCATATGGCAATCCGCGCCGCAGCACGCGACGGCGATTCGATAGCGCGCCGGGCGTCTCGAATGCGCCGGGCTTGGTTTGCAGCGAGGCGCGCGGGTTGATGCGGCGGATGTGGGCGGAAAACGGGCACTTGCTGCCGTCCATATCCTTGTCGTAGGTGAAGCCGCTCAGCATCTTGTTCTGCTCGGCCGGGCTGGCCTTGGCGAAGCGCGCATCCCATGCCGCCTTGCTGGCGGTATCCGGTGCATCGGTCAGCGGTGCGCCGTTGTCGCGCCAGCGGCCGACGAATTTGGCGGCGAGTTGTTCGCGGCCGCCGGGATACTTCTGACCTTCTTGGTCGAGGTAGGCGTTGAAGCTACCGACGTTTTCATGCAGCTTGCGATAGACCATGAAGGTGCCGTTGCGCGACAGCGAAACCGGTTGCGGCGCAGGCGGATATTCGCGCGCTTCGTCGAGGTGGCCGAGGATGAATTCGCCGGTGGCGAGCGGTTCCCAGCCGGTATCGGTTTGCTTGCCGCGCCCGATGACGCGACCGGGCACGTCTTCCAGTCCCTCGAACACCGGATCGCCGATGCCATCGGTGTAGCCGAAATGTTCCTTGCTGGTCGGCTGGCCGTTTTCCAGCACGATCACGGCATCCTGATACGGCAAGTCATCGACGCCCTTGTCGCCGCGATGGCCTGTCAGCAGTTCCACGCCGCCTTGGCTGTCGCGGATCATCATGCTCAGCCATTGGTAACGTTCCTCGACGTATTGCGGCAACTGGCCATTGATCGAAATGAAGACGTGCACCGGTTCTTGCCGCCACACCGGGTCCCAGTTTTCCGGCGCGCTCGGGCCGTTGTCACCGAGGATGTCCTTGCGCTTTTTCATGCCCATCACGAATTCGGAGGGGAAGCCTTTCAGCGAGGATTCCGGCAAGCCGAGCGCTTCCAGCCCGGCGTAGGTGAAGGCGACGTTGGTGGTGGCCAGCGGCTTGGGCACCTGGTCCGGCGCACTGCCCCAAGTGACGGCGGTAGTGACGCGGTTGGCCAGTTCGGCGATGAAGTTGCGGCCGCGTTCGCCGTCGTTGATCTTCAAAAACACATAGCGCGCCACCGGAAAACTGAAGCGGCCGTATGCCTTGACGACATTGCCTTGAATGTCGAATAAGTCCAGATGTTTGCTCACGTGTCGTCCCCTGTTCTTATCGGAAGCTGTACTGACCCGGTGCCCACGAGGGCGCGGCCAGGTTCTTCGGTTCGATGCGCTGGATGAATGCTTGGTAAGCCTGCTGCAATTGCGCCGCCGGCAAGCCTTGATGATCGATGACGAACTTGCCGAACTCTTGCTTGACGTAGAGCGACTTCAGTTGTTCCTGCAGCGGATCGTCGGTGGAGCCATTGAAAAACAGCGACGCCTTCAACTGACATTGCTGCATGTAAGCGATGAAACTGTCGGCATCCTTCACCTGATCGAAGGCGTAGCAATATTCCCAAATTTGTTTCAGCTCGGGACCGATGGCGTTCCACATGCCGCGCAAATACGTGTCGAGATCGCCGTGGAAGTTACACGAGAACACCAAATATTTGGATTGCAGGTGGTCTTCGCGCGGCAGCGCATTCAGACGCACCCTGTCGGAAAAAATCGCCAGAAAATCGGAAATGGTGCCGTAGAAATCCGGGCCGCCCTGCGATTGGGTGAATACGTCATCCAGCACGAAGAAGCGGCACAAATAGGTTTCCGGGACTTGGCTCATCGGACTGTTGGGCAGAAAATTCCAGTCGTCGATGCGGGCACGGATTTCGTCGCTATGCGCCACTTCATTGATGTGGCCGGGCTTGATCGGCGAGAGGATGGTGAGGGCGTAGGCCTTGCCGCTGGTGTTAGCCATTTTTCTGTTCTCCCTGCAGCATGGTGGCGGGCGCGCTGGTCTGTGCATCGTGCGCATCGTGTTCATCATGTGCGGCATGATCGATGGCGCGGCCGGCTTCGCATTCGGCCGCTTTGCGGATGTCGCGGCGGCGACGCTTCTCGACTTGGTAAGCCGACATGCTGACGATCGGCGTCGGCCGCATGTCGCCGAGGTCGTTTTGCACATTGCGCAGCAAGGCGTTGTAATGCCGTTGAAATTCTTCCGGTGTAGCCTTGGCGTAGCGCGCGTCGAAATCGAGCAAAGCCTGTTTCACTTTTTTTGCCGCTTTGATGTCATTGCTGGAAGCGAGCGGATAGGCGCTGTAGTAATGCGTGGTTTCGATCTGGTTGTAGCGGATGTATTCGTGGAAGGGCGTCAGCGGCACCGAGTGCGGATAGCGGATGTTCCACTTCCAAAACATGTCCAAGCCCTTCGGGATCGAGAAAGTGAAAGAATCGACATACTGGTCCCAACTGCCGTTGAAATTGCTGAAGAACAGCATGTAACTGTAATTGAGCGTTTCTTTCGGCTGGCTCGGATGCACGTGGGGAAATTGCTTGCGTCCGATGATGACCCAACGCGCGTAGTGAATCAGCGACAGGGTAATCAAGCCGTTCAGAAACACCGGGAATGTCGCCGACACCCAGAAGAACAGTTTGTTGATCCAAGTCATGTACCACCGTATCGGCGTAACCACGTTCATCGCGTACGCCTTGCCCGCTATATTCGACATGCCATCTCCTCTGCCGACCGACCGGTCTTTTTTGGGTGAATCCGCTAGAGTACGTCGGGTTCTACTTTGTTGGCAAGAAGTTATCAAAAACATGGGCCGATTTATTTCGGCGCGAATGCAAAACATGTTGTCCCGAAGCACGCCGGCGATGGTATTCGTCTGGTGAATCGCATAAGATGACAATTCAGCATGGGGAGCAGAGCGTGCCCCGACAGTCAGCACATCGGAATCATCATCATGTACACACCACCCGAGGCGACCATGAATCCCTTCCAGTCCGCGCCGGATAGTCCGGCCAGCAGCGACGCGCCGGCTTGGCGCAATATATCAGACGCAGCGGCGAACGCAACCGATCCCTCTCATCTCAGTCACGATTTGCATACGCCTCTGAACGGCGTGCTTGGCATGTTGGAATTGCTGCTCGATTCTGGACTCAATCCGACCCAAAGCCGCCATGTGCGGATGGCGCAGGCCAGTGCAGAAGAGTTGGCGCTACGCATCGACGACCTGCTCGACCATATCGGCGCGGGTGGCGGCATGCTGCACTTGGAAAGCGCCGCCTTCGATCTACGACGCGAAACCGAAGCGGCAGTTCTAGCCGGTCGCGCCGCTGCCAGCGGCACCGGCTTGGCACTACACACTCGCTTCCCGGCCGCGCCCTTGCCGCAAGTGATCGGCAATCCGTTGCGCGTGCGCCAGCTCGTCTCCAGTTTGCTGGCCAACGCCATCCGCTCCTCCGCCGCCGGCGGCATCTTGCTCGAACTCGACGCGACCGTCGAAAACGGCTTATGCCACGTCACCATCGCGGTCACCGACGGCCAAAGTGGCAAACCACGCGCGCATGAACGCAGCAATAGCAGAAGTGGCATGCGATCCTCTCCGCTACCGGAACTCGATCTGTCCGCCTGCAAGCATCTGGCTGAATTGATGGGCGGCGGCATGAACGCGCAAAGCGAGAGCGGCAGCGCGCGCACCTGTCGCGTCACGCTGCCTCTGCCGCTCGCGCCGGGACGCTTCACCGCACCAGACCAGCATCCGACCAGCGCCAGCTTTGCCGGTTGTCGTGTGCTGGTGGCCGACGATGTGGAAGTCAATCAACAAGTGGTGGCGCAATGGCTGGCTCGACTCGGCTGCAAGGTCGAGCTTGCTGCCAATGGCGAACAGGCGGTGGCGATGCAAGCGCAACAAGCCTTCGATCTGATCCTGATGGATTGCCAGATGCCCGACCTCGACGGTTATTCGGCCACGGCGCGCATCCGCACCACCGAATCCGGCCGCCGCACGCCGATCATCGCCGTCACCGCTTACGCCATGCAGGGCGAGCGTGAACGCTGCATGGCCGCCGGCATGGACGACTATCTGCCCAAGCCGGTGCGCCTGCGCAATTTGCTGGCTGCGCTGCAGCGCTGGTTAGCACCGGCCATCGCCGACGACACCGGCGACGAACTGGAAGAAATGCGCGACATGTTCGGCGACGATTTCACCGAACTAGGCACGCTCTACCTGAGCGACAGTCCGAAACGACTTGCCGCCCTCAACAACGCCGCAATGGCCGCCGATGCCGCCAGCGCCGCCAGCGTCGTCCACTCCTTCGCCGGCAGTTGCGCGTCGATCGGTGCGCCGCGCTTGGCGGAAATGTGCAAGGAACTCGAGTTGCGTTGCCGCGCCAACAATCTGGACGGCATCATGGCTCGACTCGACGCCATCGACATCGAATACCGTCGGATCGAAGCCAAGCTGAACGCCATGCTGCAGGAGACCAAGTGACTTTTTCCAATCGCAACCAAGGCCTCAACGTCGTCATCGCCGACGACGACGCCACCACCCGCATGGCGTTGCGCCTGCTGCTGCAAGAACAATTGCACATTGTCGCTGGCGAAGCGGCCGATGGCGAGCGCGCAATCGAACTATGCAGCGCGCACAAACCGCACATCGTTTTCCTCGATATCGACATGCCTAAGCTGAGCGGCAACGAAGCCGCACGGCGCATCCGCGAACTGCATCCCAACATCGGCGTCGTCATGATTAGCGGCGTCGCCACCATGGAAAACGTGCGTGAAGCCATGCAGATCGGCGCCGCCAGTTTCGTGGTCAAGCCTTTCAGCGCAGCCAAAGTGGTCGATGCCGTCAACAACTGTTTGAAAAAATTCGGCAAGGCCGCGCACTGACATGGCGACCAACAACAAATCAGACAAAAGCGCGCTGGTGGTCGATGACAACCCAGTAGAACGTTTGGCCGGCAAATCCATGCTGGAAAAACTCGGTTACACAGTCACCACCGCCGACAGCGGCGAAGAAGCGCTAGCCTGTTTGGAACTGGCCAACTTCGATCTGGTGCTGTGCGACATCTCGATGCCCGGCATGGGCGGACTCGGTCTGCTCGACGCCACCCGTAGCCATGCGCGACCGGCGCTGTTCATCATGTCCACCAGCCACGACGATGCCGAGCACGCCTTGGCCGCCCTGCAACGCGGCGCATACGGCTATCTGACCAAGCCGCTGCGCTTCGATCGCCTGCATGACACCTTAAGCGATTGCGTAGCGCGCTATGCACACGACCAAACCGCCGCCCACGAAGCCTCGCGCGTCAGCCGCCACGATACTCTCACCGGACTGATAAACCGCGGCGAATTTTCGCGCAAAGTTGCCGAACGCCTGCGCCAGACTGACAGCGGACGCGGCGCATTGCTGTTGTTCAAGCTAAGCGGACTGAACCACATCAACCACAGCTACAGCCGCGCCGACGGCGACCGCATCCTGCAAGCCGCCGCCGAATCGCTACAGCAGCAGGTGCGCCAGCAAGACCTGCTGGCACGCTTCGGCGGCGACATGTTCGCCGTCCTCCTAGGCGCAGTGGCGCACACCGGCGTAGAAGAGCGCGCCGCCGGCATCGTGCAAGCGGTGGAAGCAGTCAAACTGGTACTGGGCGGCGATGCCTATAGCTTGACCCTCGTGGCCGGTGGAGCCTGCGTCGAAACCGGCATCGGCATGGAAGATTTATTCAACCGCGCCGACTTCGCTCTGCACCTCGCGCGCCAGCAAGACCGCAGCAAGACCCACATCTACAGCGAAGCCGACGAAATCCACAAACGCGAGCTGGCGCACCAACTCAATACCCTAGCGTTGGTGCGTGCGGCGCTGGACGACCCGCACCGCATGAGCATGCACTACCAACCCATCGTCGATCTACAAAGCGGCAAGGTCAGCCACCACGAAGCGCTGCTGCGCCTGTTCGATGAAACCGGCAAACCCTGCAACGCCGGCGAACTGGTTAAAACCTGCGAAGTGTTCGGCCTGATCGGCCGACTCGACCGCGCCGTCGTCGCCGCCTGCCTGAACGATCTCCACAAACTGCCAGATGATGCCGGCGTCGCGATCAACTTATCCGGCAAATCCATCGGCGACCCGGCTCTGCTGGAATACATCGAAACGCGCATCACCGTGCTCGGCATCGACCCTTCGCGCCTCATCTTCGAGTTGACCGAAACCGCCGCCTTCCACAACCTCGACGAAGTGCGGCATTTCGTCAAACGCATCAAGGATCTCGGCTGCCGCTTCGCGCTCGATGACTTCGGCGTCGGCTTTTCTTCCTTCTACTACATCAAGGAACTCGACTTCGATTATTTGAAGCTCGACGGCTCCTTCATCAAGAACCTGCCGCGCAACGCCAGCGACCAAGTATTCGTCCGCGCCATGGTCGAAATCTCGCGCGTATTCGGCCTGTCGGTGATCGCGGAATGGGTGGAAGATCAAGAAACCGTCGATCTGCTCAAGGGCTTCAAGGTGGAATATGGGCAGGGCTGGCATTTCGGGAAACCGGTGCCGGTGAGTGCCGCAGCTTGAATGAAAAGGTTTCCGGCCCCGGCGCTTGTTGAACGTCCCTGCTGATTGGCGGCCTGGATTTTGGTTCAAAAACAATTCGACTTTTTAACGCAGCACCAACAAGGGAAGTCGAGTAGGGTGGGCACATCGTGCCCACGCAGTTATTTCCAAATACGCCAACGTGGGCACGATGTGCCCACCCTACGAATCTGAAAGTTGCCATGCCCCTATCCGAATCTGATCCGCGCGTATTCTTCGCCGCTGAGCGCACGCTCCTAGCGTGGTTGCGTACCGGGCTCGCCATCATGGGGGTGGGTTTTGTCGTGTCGCGCTTTGGTTTGTTTATTCAACTGCTCGCCACGCAATCGCATGGCACGCCATCCACTGCGCATGCATCATTGTCGGCCACGATAGGCGTCGCCTTTGTGATTGCCGGCACGTTGGCCATCTTCGTTTCTGCTATTCAGCATCAGCGTTTTGTCGCCACGTTACCGCAGGCGGATTTGCCCAACACGTATTCCAAATTTTTTGCGTTTGCCCTCTCGCTTTTTGTCAGTGTGCTCGGCGTGATCCTCGCCGGTTATCTGCTGGTGACGCAAGCATGATGTGCGCTTGCGGAGCATCCTCTCCTTGCCATGACAGTCGAGTAGTCGAGTAGGGTGGGCACGATGTGCCCACCCTACGAATCTTCCAATTCAAAATGGCAGAACTAACGTCCCTCCCCGCTACCCCGCTCGGCCGCTACCGCCACTACAAGGGCGGTGAATACGAAGTGCTCGGCGTCGCCCGCCACAGTGAAACGCATGAGCCGCTGGTGATGTATCGCCCTCTGTACAACGATTCCGGCTGGTGGGTACGTCCGCATGCCATGTTCTTCGGGCAGATCGAAATCGATGGCCGC
>JAFECY010000210.1 GCA_018241865.1 Pseudomonadota bacterium
GAAATTGTTCATCTGGTTCATGTCGGCGAAATTGGTATGCGCGATGAATGCTGTTCCTATACAAAACAGTGCCAAAATTGCCGCCACCCAACGCGTCTTGAATCCGACCAGCAAGGCCAAGCCGCCACCGAGCTCGATCAGGATGACCAGTGGCGTGATGATGGATGGCAGCGGTAGGCCGATTGAGGTGAAATAAGCTACCGTGCCGGAAAAGCCAATCAGCTTGCTCCAGCCGGTGATGATGAAGATGAGTGACATCAAAATGCGCGCCGCGATTGTCAGAGTCTTGTCCATGTCTGCCTCCGTGAACGTGATGAAATCGGTTCACACAGCATAGTCCAATGACACAGGCCGCGCAATCGTGCCTTCTGCTATCCTGCCGCAGACTATGCATTTTCGATGTTGCACTGAACAATCAAGGACTTCCGCAATGAAAATCAATGGGCGCATGGCCCTATCCTGTGCCGGGCTGCTGCTGGCCGCAGCACTGACCACGCTGACGGCACGCGCTGTGGGATCGGCCGCGCCCGATGTCGTGTTGCCAGACGGCGGCCGCTATTACGGCGCGTTAGTCGATGGTCGCTTGCAAGGCAAGGGCCGGCTCGAATGGGACAATGGCGAGCGTTACGAAGGCGGCTTCGACAAAGGCAGGATGTCCGGCGCGGGTCGCTACCAAGGCGCGACCGGCGACATCTACGAAGGCAATTTCAAGGATGGTTTGTTCGACGGCAAGGGCAAGCTGATCGGGCGGAACGAACAGTACGCCGGCGATTTCAGCAAAGGTCAGTATGCCGGCTATGGTGAATTGAAAATGGAAGGTGGCCGCAAATATCAAGGCCAGTTCGCCGCCAATCGCTATCAGGGCAAAGGTCGTTTCGAGAACGCCGACGGCGACGTGTACGAAGGCGAATTCGATCAAGGCGAATTCAGCGGCAGCGGCATATACAAAAGCCGCGACGGCGCGCAGCACGAAGGCGGCTTCCTCAAGTGGGTGCCGAACGGCCCCGGCAAATACACCGATGCGCGCGGCAACGTGTATGCAGGCAGTTTCAGCAATGGCGAATTGAACGGCCCCGGCACGTGGCACGACAAAAAAGGCAACCGCTACGAAGGCGGATTCAAGGGCTGGCGCTTCGCCGGTCAGGGCAACTATCACTACGCCAACGGCGACGAATACAAAGGCGGCTTCGCCAGCGGCCTGTTTGAAGGCGAGGGCGTATTCACCTACGCCAGTCCGCAAAAAGACGGCCGCAGCCGCGACAGCGGCAAGTGGCATCTCGGCTCGCTCGACGGCAAGACCAAGGCAAACCAGACGCCGGCCAATGTCGAAACAGCGCTCTACAATCAGCGCGCTCTGCTCGACAAAGCCTATGCCGCACTGCTGCCGCGCGAAGCCGGCCGCATCAACATGTATTTGCTGGCGGTCGGCGGCGACGGTTCGCAAGAAGTGTTCCGCCGCGAGACAGAATTCGTCCGCAAACAATTCGACCGCGACTACGGCACCCAAGGCCGCTCGATGATCCTGACCAACAGCCGCAACACCGTCAACGACTACCCGATGGCGACGCTCACCAGCATCCGCGAAAGCCTGAAAACCATCGCCGCCCGCATGGACAAGGAACAGGACATCCTGTTCCTCTACCTCACCAGCCACGGCTCGAAGACCCATGAGTTTTCCATCGGCCAGAATGGTATGGATCTGCCGAACCTGCCCGCCGCCGAACTAGGCAAGCTGCTCAAGGAAAGCGGCATCCGCTGGAAGGTCGTGGTGGTCTCGGCCTGCTACTCCGGCGGCTTCATCGCGCCGCTGAAAGACGAACGCACCCTAATCATCACGGCAGCCCGCGCCGACCGCACCTCCTTCGGCTGCGCCGATGAAAACGACTTCACCTACTTCGGCCGCGCCTTCTTCAAGGAATCGCTGCCGGGCGCGAAGTCCTTCGACGACGCTTTCGCCAACGCGCGGGTGCTGGTGTCGAAGTGGGAAAAGGAAGAAGGCGAGGAACTGCAATCGGAGCCGCAGATCGCCAGCCCGAAAGCGATCCGGGATTATTTGCAGCGCTGGTGGGCGCAGGTAAAAGGTACGGAAGCCGCTGCGGCGGGGAAATGAAAATTTGATCAACCGTTGCGATTTGGTGAAAGCATGATTTCCTCAATTGAACCTCGTGTCGAGAATTCCCGTGATGCCGATGAACAGCCAGTAAAGGTGAAAACGTCGATTGACTGGCCGCCTTTACTGCTGATGCCGATACTGGCGCTGGTTTGCCTGCTTCTGATCGGTGCCGTCGATACTTGGCTCATGCTGACGGTGAATGGACTGGCAATGGGGATGATAATTTTCATCATTGCATCCGGCTTGACCCTGATTTTCGGATTGATGGATGTGTTCAATTTCGGACACGGCGCATTCATCGCCATCGGCGCATACATTGCCTATACCGTACTCGGATATTTTCCCGATTGGGTCGCCGCCGATGATCTTGCCCGAAATCTCGCGGTAGTCGCTGCGGCGACGCTGGCCGCCGTTTTGATTACAGGCATACTCGGCTGGGTATTCGAGCGCGTACTGATACGTAAGGTCTATGGCCAACCCCTTGCGCAAATTCTTATCACGATGGGTGGCATGATCGTTTGCGAAGAATTGATCAAGGCAGTTTGGGATGCGAAGCTCAAAACTTTTTTACTGCCGACGACATTGCGAGGCTCCATCATGCTCGCCGGTGCCGCGATTGAAAAATATCGCATCTTCGCCGTCGTCATTGGCCTGATAGTTTTTGTCGGGATGATGCTCGTATTGAACCGTACCAAGTTGGGGTTATTGATACGTGCCGGCGTGCAGGACAGGGAAATGGTGGAATGTTTCGGTTATCCCGTCAAATCGCTGTTTGTCGGCGTATTCGTCGGTGGCTCGGCGCTCGCGGGGCTGGGCGGCGTGATGTGGGTGCTGTATCAGCAGTTGCTGTATCCGCAAATGGGATCAAGCGTCAACATCCTGATTTTCATCGTCATCATGATCGGTGGCCTCGGCTCCATCGGCGGTTCATTTTTGGGCGCGATGCTGGTCAGTCTGCTCGCCAACTACATCGTCTTCCTATCCCCCAAGGTGGCGCTCGTTTCCAATATCTTGTTGATGGTCGTGATCTTTGTTTGGCGTCCGCACGGACTTTATAAAGTGACGAGTCGATGATGGGCTTCGATGTTCCATCAATCCGCCGGTAAATCGAACAGCAGCACTTCAGCGTCCTGACTCGGTATGTCTGCGAAGCGATATTGTTACGATAAATTTTTCATGCTCGGGAACGCCCCCGCCCCCGCCTTCATCTAATGTCATGAGCTCCCCGAAAAAAGGGAGTTTTCCCCAGTGTCGAACCAGCCCGGTTCCCTCATTCAAGGATAAACATGAACGCGCGCGACAAGGTTTTTTCTCTCCCCGATATTCAGTCCCAGACCGACCGGCGCGAGCTACGCATCGACGCAGTCGGCGTCAAGGATGTGCGCTATCCATTGACGATCCGCTCGGCTGGCCGTGACGTGCCGGTGGTCGCCACGCTGTCGCTGACGGTGGGTTTGCCGGCGGCGGTGAAGGGTACGCACATGTCGCGCTTCGTCGAATTGCTGGAGGCGCAGCAGTCGCGGTCGCTGGATCAGGCCGGCTTCAAGGCCATGCTGTTCGACATGCTGGATCGGCTGGATGCCGACAGCGGCGCAATCGAGATGCGCTTCACTTATTTCGCGCAAAAGACCGCGCCGGTTTCCGGTGTGAGCAGTCTGCTCGATTACGAAGTGTGCTGGCGCGGCAGCGTCGCTGCCGGCGGCGCGTATGCTTTTCACATGCGGGTGCTGGTGCCGGCTACCAGTTTGTGTCCCTGCTCGAAGGATATTTCCGACTATGGCGCGCACAATCAGCGTTCGCACATAGTCATCGACGCCGAGCTGGCGGGCGAATTGGATATCGCGGCGCTGATTGCCATCGCCGAGCGGAGCGCGTCCTGCGAAGTGTATGGCTTGCTCAAGCGCGCTGATGAGAAGTTTGTTACCGAGCGCGCCTACGACAATCCGAAATTCGTCGAGGATTTGGTGCGCGATGTGGCGCTGGGTCTGCAGCGTGAACCGCTGGTGAAGGGGTATGTGGTCGAGGCGGAGAATTTTGAATCGATCCACAATCATTCGGCTTTTGCGCGCATCGTGAGTGATGGGGCGCAGCGGTAAGGCCGCTGGATTGACGCCCCCTCATCCCCGACCCTTCTCCCGCGAGGGGAGAAGGGAGGAAACCACCTCTTGCCGGAGAGTGAGAGAGGAATCGACGGTGAGGATGGCGGGCATCAGCAATTTTTCGGGAGCATGACATGGCGAATCAGCAGATACGATTGAAGCACAGCGACGCAGTGGCCGACGGCACGATGGCCTTTCATTTTCACAAGCCGGCGGGCTTTACGTTCAAACCGGGGCAGGCGGTCGATCTGGTGTTGACCGATCCGGCCAACCCGCAAGATGAAGGATTGCGGCATGCGTTTTCCATCGTCAGCGCGCCCTTCGAGGATGAGCTGGTGTTTGCCACGCGCATGCGCGACAGTGCATACAAGCGTATTTTGCGTGCGTTGCCGGCGGGAGCGACGGCTGCCGTCGATGGTCCGTTCGGTTCGCTCACGCTGCACAAGGATCGGGCGCGGCCAGCAGTGTTCATCGCCGGCGGTATCGGCATCACGCCCTTCATGAGTATCGTGCGGCAGGCGGCGCGGGATCGACTGCCGCAGCAATTGCTGTTGCTGTATTCAAATCGCCGACCGGAGGACGCGGCGTTTTTGGATGAATTACAGACGCTGGAAAAACAGTACGACAACTTTCATTTGGCTGCGACTATGACCGAGATGGACAAGTCGAATCGGCAGTGGCAAGGGGAAACCGCGTTGCTCGATGCGACGTTCATCCAGCGCGCCTGTCTTGCGCTAACGGCACCGATTTATTATTTGGCGGGACCGCCCGGCATGGTGACGGCGATGCGCCAGACTTTGAATGGCTTAGGCGTGGATGATGACGATATTCGCAGCGAGGATTTTTACGGGTATTGAATACGTTTGCCGCATGCAAACGCAAATGCAAATGTAAATGTAAAAAGCCCGCATCATGCGGGCTTTTTTTGCTGCGACTTTCGTTTCAGCCGGATCAAGCTGTTTAGCCGAAATTCTTCGCGGCAAAATCCCAGTTCACCAGATTCCAGAATGACTCGATGTATTTCGGCCGGGCATTGCGGTAATCGACGTAGTAGGCATGTTCCCAGACGTCGCAGGTTAGCAGTGCCTTGTCGGTCGTGGTCAGCGGCGTGGCGGCGTTGGAGGTGTTGACGATATCGACCGAGCCGTCGGCCTTTTTCACCAGCCAGGTCCAGCCGGAACCGAAGTTGCCGACGCAGGATTTGGTGAAGGCTTCCTTGAACTGGTCGAACGAGCCCCACTTGGCGTTGATGGCGGCAGCCAGCGCGCCGGCCGGTGCGCCGCCACCGTTGGGCTTCAGGCCATTCCAGTAGAACGTGTGGTTCCAGACTTGCGCGGCATTGTTGAACACACCGCCGGAAGATTTTTTGACGATGTCTTCGAGCGAAGCGTTTTCAAATTC
>JAFECY010000211.1 GCA_018241865.1 Pseudomonadota bacterium
ATCGGCTGTTAATTGTTAAAGATCTCTTTCACTTCCTTTTCTGCTATCGCTACGAAGCGTTTTGTCCGTCAGCAGCAGAGAAACGAGATTATGCGGCACTTCCACAAACGCGTCAATACCCTTTTGGGAATTTTCTCTTTAACGATTCAAAAATACCGGCGAACGCTTCTCAAGAAAGGCGCGCATGCCTTCTTTTTGGTCTTCCGTAGCAAACGTGCTATGGAACATACGGCGCTCGAACTGAATACCTTCCGCCAAGGTAGTTTCATAGGCGCGATTGATGGATTCCTTGACCATCATGACCGTCGGTAGCGACATCGAAGCAATGGTCGTCGCGACGACCAGCGTCTCTTCTAATAATTTGTCGGCCGCGACGACGCGCGACACCAGTCCGGCACGTTCGGCTTCGGCGGCGTCCATCATGCGCGCGGTCAAGCACAGGTCCATGGCTTTGGCTTTCGAGATGGCACGCGGCAAACGTTGCGTACCGCCAGCACCGGGAATGATGCCGAGTTTGATTTCCGGCTGACCGAATTTGGCAGTGCCTGCGGCGATGATGAAGTCGCACATCATCGCCAACTCGCAGCCACCGCCGAGCGCAAACCCGGCGACCGCGGCGATCACTGGTTTGCGAATGGTGCGAATTTTCTCCCAGTTGCGGGTAATGTAATCACCCTTGTAAGCATCCATGTAGCTGTAATTAGCCATCACACCGATGTCGGCACCCGCCGCGAAAGCTTTTTCGCTACCGGTCAACACGATACAACCAATGCTGTCATCGGCGTCGAATTGTGCCAACGCATCGCCCAGCTCGTTCATCAAGTCGTCGTTGAGGGCATTGAGCGCCTTGGGGCGATTTAATTGAATCAAACCAACTTTGTCGCGCGTCTCAACCAGAATGTTTGCGTATGCCATGACCGTTCCTTCAAATCGAATGCAAAAGGGGCATTGTAGTCTTTCATCGATGACGAAGTTTTGCCTCGACGGCTACGCTTGCCACAGACACACCAGGCGCACTCAGCGAGGCGATACGTTTTTTGGCAGCAAAACCCACATCCGCCCGGATTGCCGCATGCGTCCGGCATTTTCCGCCGCGTCCGCACCAAAACCCCAGAAAAAATCGGCACGCACCGCGCCACGAATGGCACCGCCGGTATCCTGCGCCAACATCAGACGTTGCAATGGGCGCGCACTATTGGGCTCGGTCGTTGCCAGAAATACCGGCGCGCCGAGGGGGAAATACTGCGAATCCACCGCGATTGACCGACGTGGCGTCAAAGGCACGCCCAGCGCACCCTTGGCACCCTTACTGGGGTCGCCTAATTTTTCTTCCTTAAAGAAAACGTAAGCGGGATTCACATCCAACAATTCTTGCAAGCGAGTCGGATGGGCCGCAGCCCAAGCCTTGATGCCTTGCATCGACGCTTGCGCCAGCCTCAACTCACCCTTATCGATCAAGTAGCGGCCAATGGATTTGTAGGGATGACCGTTCTGGTCGGCGTATGCCACGCGCACCATGTCATTGCTGCCGGCAAGCTGCACGCGACCCGAGCCCTGCACCTGCAAGAAAAAAGCCTCGATCGGATCATCCACCCACAGCAATTCCTTACCCACCAGCGCCTTGGATCGCTCCAACTCGGCGCGCGCCGGGTAAGGCAACACTTTGTTGCCCACCAGCTTGCCGCGTAAGCGCATATTTTTCAGATCAGGATGCAAACTGCTCATGTCGATGACGAGCAAATCGTCCGGCACCCGATATAAAGGTGTCTGGTACGATCCGCCGCGCTTACGGGAACCGTGCAGCAAGGGTTCGTAATAGCCGGTAATCAAGCCCTGTTCCGTACCGTCGAGATTGACGATTTGGTTGGGCACGAAAAAACTCTCGAAGAACAAGCGCACGGCTTTTTCATCCGTTGCATCGACGTGCCGCGCCACCGTACACGCCTCTTTCCAATCCGGCCTTTTCATCAGCACATCGCAGGACGTGAGAAATGCCGGCCACGCCTGACGCACATCGTCTTGCGCCCAGCCAGGCAAGGCAGCGAAGTTGCTCGGTCGCAGCAATTCCGCCGGTTTGATTGATGGATTGATCGGCGGTTTGGTTTCCGGCGTGGTCGTGGTGCAGGCCGCAACGAAAAAAATGGAAACGAGTAAACTGAAGCGCTTGAAAATCATGAGGTGAATTATGTGGTTACTAATGCTGGAGGCGGGTACCGCCTTGTTTTTACTGGTGTTTATTGTGTGGTGGACCATGTTTTACGGCCGCAATCCGAATACGCCACCTCTACAGGAAAAAATCACACCGCCGCAGAAAAAGGACGAGCAAGCTCCCGATTAATGCAAGGTGCGCGGCAGCGACAGGACGAACTCGGGAATTTTGGCGACGAATTGCTCGCCATCCTCGGCCACGCAGAAATACTCGCCGGCCATCGAGCCTTGCGGCGTCTTTAACGTCGCGCCACTGGTGTAGTCGAATTGCTCGCTAGGTTGTAGCAAGGGCTGCTGCCCGACCACGCCCAGACCGCGCACTTCCTCGACGTGATTGTTGGCATCGGTAATGACCCAGTGGCGCGAAATCAGTTGCGCCGCGACTTTGCCGGTGTTCTTGATCGTGATGGCATAGGCGAACACGTATTGGGCACGGTCAGGGTCGGACTGGTCTTCCAAATATTGCGTCCGAATCGATACGGTGAATTCATATGCCGCCATGCTTTGCCTCTCGTTATTCCACTATCGCGCCGACCGTCATGTTCCCACGAACAAGCGTCCATTGCACACGAAAAGCCGCACGGATGCAAGGATTAAGGCTGCGTTGAAAAATGTAGCGGGCGGTGCAAGCTGCGGTCGTGGAGCAGAGTCATACGAATGGTACGGCGAGCACCGCAGACCGCAGATTGTGCCGTGCAGTAGCTTACTCAGCGCAGCCTTAGGCGCAAGGTAAAATAGCGCATCGCTTTCATCCGCCTATCATTCCCATGCCCACCTACCGCATCGCTCCCAGCATCCTTTCCGCCGACTTTGCCCGTCTGGGCGAAGAAGTGCGCAATGTCGTTGCCGCCGGCGCCGATATCATCCATTTTGACGTGATGGATAACCATTACGTGCCGAACCTGACCATCGGCCCGCTGGTATGCCAGGCGATCCGCCCGCACGTGCAAGTGCCGATCGATGTGCACCTGATGGTCAAGCCGGTCGACCGCATCATTCCCGACTTTGCCAAGGCTGGCGCCAACATCATCACCTTCCATCCGGAAGCATCGGAGCATATCGATCGCACGCTGCAACTGATCCGCGACCATGGCTGCAAGGCCGGCCTGGTATTCAATCCGGCCACGCCGCTGCACCATCTCGACCATGTGATGGACAAACTGGACATCATCCTGATCATGTCGGTCAACCCCGGCTTCGGCGGTCAATCCTTCATTTCGCAGGCGCTGCAAAAGATTGCCGCCGTGCGCCAGAAGATCGACGAGTCGGGCCGCGACATCCTGCTTGAAGTCGATGGCGGCATCAAGATCGAAAATATCGCCGCAGCCGCCAAGGCAGGCGCCGACACCTTCGTCGCCGGTTCCGCCATCTTCGGCAACCCGGATTACAAGGCGGTGATCGACGCCATGCGCAAGGAACTCGCCAGCGCATGACCGCCCGCCCCTCCCTGCTGCTGACCGGCATCCGCGCCGCCATCATCGATCTCGATGGCACCATGGTCGATACCGCGCCCGATTTCCACGTGGCGATCAACCGCATGCGGGCCGACCTCGGCTTGGGCGCGCTGGAGATCGACACCATCAAGGATTTCGTCGGCAAGGGCACCGAGAACCTGATGCGTCGCGTGCTGGCGGTCGATTACCCGCCGGAGCAGGTGGAACAGCATTTCCCGGCGGCGCTGATTTCCTACCAGCGCCATTACCATGCGATCAATGGTGAATACAGCACCGTTTATCCCGGCGTGCGCGCAGGCTTGCAGGTGCTGCAGGAAAAGAAATTGCGGCTGGCGTGCGTGACCAACAAGCCGATTGCCTTCGCTACGCCGCTGCTGGAAAAGACCGGCTTGCTGCCCTTTTTCGAGATCGTCTATGGCGGCGACTCGCTGCCGAAAAAGAAACCCGATCCCGCGCCGCTGCTGCAAGTCTGCGCCGACTTCGATCTGCAACCGGCGCAGGTGGTGGCAATCGGCGACTCGTCCAACGATGCCCAGGCGGCGCGCGCCGCCGGCTGCCGGGTGCTGAACGTCCCCTACGGCTACAACCACGGCCAGCCTATACAGGACGTCGATTCGGATGGTATAGTTGCCACGCTGCTCGACGCAGCGCACCTCATTTCCGCATGACCTGACCACCATATGTTTCTCGACAAAAAACGTCCGATGACATCGCCCGGCGCCTTCGAGGCTTGGCTATGGCGACGCTGGCAATCCCCGGCTTCCTGAGCCCTTGCCGCCGACTTCTTTGGTCGGCAACGTTTTTTGCAACATCACCCGCTATTGCTTGTCCGTTCTACAATAGCGCCCGGAGAGAAACATGACCGAACTCGAATTCAAATCGCTGGCCACGCAAGGCTATAACCGCATTCCATTGATCGCCGAAGCGTTCGCCGATCTGGAAACCCCGCTCACCCTGTACCTGAAACTGGCGCAACCGCATCAGGGCGGCAAGAACACCTTCCTGCTCGAATCGGTGGTCGGCGGCGAACGCTTCGGCCGCTATTCCTTCATCGGCTTGCCCGCTTCCACCCTGCTGCGCAGCATCGGCAATCGGATCGAAGTCGTCCGCGACGGCAAAGTGGTGGAAAGCGCCGAAGGCAATCCGCTCGATTTCATCGCTGAGTTTCAATCGCGCTTCAAGGTGGCGGTCAGCCCCGGTATGCCGCGCTTCTGCGGCGGCCTGGCTGGCTATTTCGGTTACGACGCCGTGCGCCATATCGAAAAACGTCTGACGCATAGCACGCCGCAAGACGACCTCGGCCTGCCCGAAATCCAGTTGCTGCTGACCGAAGAACTGGCGGTCATCGACAACCTGTCCGGCAAGCTGTACCTGATCGTCTATGCCGACCCCACCAAACCCGAAGCCTACGCCAAAGGCCGGCAGCGCCTGCACGACTTGCGCGCCATGCTCAAGCGCGCGGTCGATGCGCCGGTGACTTCCGCTTCGGTGCGCACCGAATCGATCCGCGACTTCGGCCGCGACGATTATCTGAAAGCCGTATTGAAGGCCAAGGAATACATCATGGCCGGCGACCTGATGCAGGTACAGGTCGGCCAGCGCATCCGCAAGCCTTACGTCGATGCGCCGCTGTCGCTGTACCGCGCGCTGCGTTCGCTGAACCCGTCGCCCTACATGTACTTTTACAATTTCGGCGACATGCAGATCGTCGGCGCGTCGCCGGAAATCCTGGTGCGTAACGAAGCGACGCCGGATGGCAAAAAGAAAGTCACGATCCGCCCGCTGGCCGGTACCCGCCCGCGCGGCTCCAGCCCGGAACAGGATCGGCAACTGGCCAAGGAATTGCTGGCCGATCCGAAGGAAATCGCCGAACACGTGATGCTGATCGACCTGGCGCGCAACGATATTGGCCGCATCGCCGAGATCGGCAGCGTCAAGGTCACCGACAAATTCATCATCGAAAAATACTCGCACGTGCAGCACATCGTCTCGAACGTTGAAGGCACGCTGCAACCCAACATGTCGAACCTGGATGTATTGAAAGCCACCTTCCCGGCCGGCACCTTGTCCGGCGCGCCGAAGGTAAGGGCAATGGAATTGATCGACGAACTGGAGCCAACCAAGCGCGGCATCTACGGCGGCGCTTGCGGCTACCTATCGTTCGGCGGCGAAATGGATCTGGCGATTGCGATCCGCACCGGCGTCATCAAGGATGGCATGCTGTATGTGCAAGCCGCTGCCGGCGTGGTGGCCGATTCGGTGCCCGAGATGGAATGGCAGGAAACGGAGAACAAGGCCCGTGCAGTATTGCGCGCGGCCGAACAAGTGCAAGACGGACTGGATGGGGAGATCTAATCATGTTGCTGATGATCGATAACTACGACTCCTTCACCTACAACCTGGTGCAGTATTTCGGCGAACTGGGTGAAGACGTGCGCACCTTCCGCAACGATGAAATCACGCTGGACGACATCGCCAAACTGAACCCGGCACGCATCTGCATCTCGCCCGGCCCCTGCACGCCGCACGAAGCCGGCGTCTCGGTGCCGGTGCTGCAACACTTCGCCGGCAAGTTGCCGATCCTCGGCGTTTGCCTCGGCCACCAGAGCATCGGTGCGGCATTCGGCGGTAAGGTAGTGCGCGCCAAGGAAGTCATGCATGGCAAGACATCGGTGATTGAGCATACCGGCGTCGGCGTCTTCAAGGATTTGCCCAGCCCGTACACCATCATCCGCTACCACTCGCTGGCGATCGAGCGCGCTTCGCTGCCGGACTGCCTAGAAGTGACGGCATGGACGGCGGATGGGGAGATCATGGGTGTGCGCCACAAGGAATTCGATATCCAGGGCGTGCAATTCCACCCTGAGTCGATCCTGTCCGAACACGGTCATGCGCTGCTGAAAAATTTCCTGAACAGTTAATACAGAGAGGACTGTCCATGTCGATCACTCCCCAGGAAGCGCTGCTGCGCTGCATCGAACACCGCGAAATCTTCCACGATGAAATGCTGACGCTGTTCCGTCAGATCATGGGCGGGGAAATGTCGCCGGTGATGATCGCCGCCCTGACCATGGGCTTGCGCGTGAAGAAGGAAAGTATCGGTGAGATCGCCGCCGCTGCGCAGGTGATGCGCGAGTTCGCCACCAAGGTCGAAGTCGCCGATGCCGACAAGCTGCTGGACATCGTCGGTACCGGCGGCGATGGTGCGCACACTTTCAACATTTCCACCGCCTCGCTGTT
Source organism: Pseudomonadota bacterium (assembly GCA_018241865.1). Classification (GTDB taxonomy): domain Bacteria; phylum Pseudomonadota; class Gammaproteobacteria; order Burkholderiales; family Burkholderiaceae_D; genus Paucimonas. The sequence continues at coordinate 6,903 of JAFECY010000211.1, forward strand.
CGTTGCCGCCGCTTGCGGCGCGCGCGTGGCCAAGCATGGCGGCCGCAGCGTATCGTCCTCCTCCGGCAGCGCCGATGTGCTGGAGGCGCTGGGCGTCAACATCAACCTGAAACCAGTGCAGGTGGCGCAATCGATTGCGGAAACCGGCATCGGCTTCATGTTCGCGCCCAACCATCACGCCGCCATGAAACATGCCGCGCCGGTACGCAAGGAACTCGGCGTGCGCACCATCTTCAACATCCTCGGCCCGCTGACCAATCCGGCCGGTGCCGCCAATATCCTGATGGGCGTGTTCCATCCCGACTTGGTCGGCATCCAGGTGCGCGTGTTGCAGCGCCTAGGGGCCAAGCGTGCGATCGTGGTCTGGGGGCGCGACAACCTAGATGAAGTCTCGCTCGGCGCGGCCACCATGATCGGCGAATTGTCGAATGGCGTCATCCGCGAATACGAAGTGCATCCTGAAGACTTCGGCTTGCAGATGGTCGCCACCCGCAACCTGAAAGTATCGGGATCGACCGAATCGAAAGAAAAAATTTACGAAGCGCTGGACAACAAGACCGGACCGGTGCGCGACATCGTCGCGCTCAATGCCGGCACCGCCTTGTTCGCAGCCGGCATCGCAGCCGACATCGGTGATGGCATTACACGTGCCCGCGAAGCGATGGCTTCCGGCGCAGCGCGCGCCAAGCTGGAACAATTCGTGAAAGTCACGCAACAACTGGGTCAAGCTTAAAAATGATACCTATGAGCCTATCTACACTCGCCATCGCATGTTTGTTTTTAACATTAATGATGACCGGAGTTTATTTTGGCGTAACTCGATCTGCTGATTTCAAAAAATTTTCCGCAGAAGAGCAAGAAGCAAAGAAAAGAAAGCTGAAACCCATCATGTTATTGGCATCGGCAATCGCTGCTCTTTCCGTTGCAGCTCTAACTATTGCAAGCATGTTTTTTTAATTTCCTATGTCCGACATTCTGAATAAAATCCTGACGGTCAAGGCCGAGGAAATCGCCGCTGCGAAAAAGCAGCAAGACCTCGCCAGCCTGCGCCGCGAAGTGGAAAGCCAGCGCGAAGCCAGTCATGCGCCGCGCGGCTTTGAAGCCGCCCTGCACGCGAAGATCACCGCCGGCAAAGCCGGCGTGATCGCCGAAGTGAAAAAAGCCTCGCCGTCCAAAGGCATCCTGCGCGCCGATTTCAAGACGGCGGAGATTGCCCTCAGCTATGCGCAGCATGGCGCGGCTTGCCAGTCGGTGCTGACCGACGAACAGTTTTTCCAGGGTGCGCCCGATTACCTGAAACAGGCGCGCGCCGCCTGCGCGCTGCCGGTGTTGCGCAAGGATTTCATGGTCGATCTGTACCAGGTTTATCAGGCGCGCGCCTGGGGCGCGGATTGCATCTTGCTGATCGTCGCCGCGCTCGACCACGGCTTGATGGCGGAACTGGAAGCCTGCGCGCATGAACTGGGCATGGGCGTGCTGGTGGAAGTGCACGATGCCGATGAATTGACGGCGGCGCTGCGCTTGAAGACGGCCATGCTGGGAATTAACAACCGCAACCTGCGCACTTTCGAGATGTCACTGCAAACCACGCTGAGCCTGCTGCCGCGCATTGCGCCGGACAAGCTGGTGATTACCGAATCGGGCATCCTCAACCAGGATGACGTCAAACGCATGCGCGATGCGGATGTACATGGTTTCCTAGTGGGCGAAGCTTTCATGCGCGCGCCCGATCCGGGCGTGGAATTACAGCGGCTGTTCGGCTGATCTATTTCCACCACGCCGCGCGCAAACGGCGTGCCGCCAGCGGTTTATCTTGCGCCGTCAGGGAAACCTGCGGCGCATCGTCCGCCGCCAGCGTCGCCGTCACACTAATCAATTCATCGCGCCGGAAGGCGTGGATCACCACAATATCGCCAACACGGTAGCGCGCCAGCAAGGCGTCAAGATTACTAGCCGTGACGCGCAAGCCATCGAGCGCCGCCAGCACATCGCCGGCGGACAAACCGGCCGCATGCGCGACGCCGCCTTCATGCACATGCGTCAGCTTGCAATCCTTGCCCTCTTTCGCCACACGCACGCCGAGCGCGGGCTTGCCCTGCTTGCGCTCGTCCAACCAGTCAATGCCGAATGCCGACAAGAGTTTGGCCAAGGGCAGATCGTCGGTACCACGCACGAAGCGATGCAAGGTGCGCTTAAGCGTCAGTCCGGTGGCTTGATCGAATAGGGTTTCGACCTCTTCTTCCGTGACGCCACGCCCGCCGTTTACGCTGTAAAAATCGCGGCCGTAACGCTGCCATAAAGCGCGCATCACATCGTCCAGCGATTTCTTTCCTTTGCTGTGTGCGCGGATATGCAAGTCGAGCGCCAGCGCCACCAGCGAACCCTTGGTGTAATAGCTGACGATGGCATTCGGCGCATTCTCGTCTTGCCGATAATATTTCACCCAAGCGTCGAAGCTGGACTCGGCCACGCTTTGCTTGTGACGGCCGCTGCCGCGCAAGACGCCGTTGATGGTCTTGGCCAGCAGCTTGCAATACGCCGCTTCGTCGATCAGGCCGGCACGCAGCAGCATCAAGTCGTCGTAATAGCTGGTGAAGCCCTCGAACAGCCACAGCAGCGAAGTGTAGTTCTCGACCTGCAAATCGTAAGGCGCGAATGCCGCCGGCTTGATGCGCTTGACATTCCAAGTGTGGAAATATTCATGACTACAGAGGCCGAGATAGGTGCGGTAGCCGTCGCTCATTTCTTTCTGCCCGATGACCGGCAGATCGGCGCGCGAACAAATCAGCGCGGTCGAGGCGCGATGCTCTAGGCCGCCATAGCCGTCGCCCACTGCCAGCGTCAGAAAAACATAGCGCTGCATCGGTGCGCGCTTGCTCTTCGGCTCGAACAGGGCAATCTGTGCTTCGCAGATTTTTTTCAGATCGACGGCGAGGCGCGGCAAATCGAGGTTGGGCACGCGGCCGCTGATGACGATGTCGTGCGGCACGCCGTGTGCCTTGAAACTCGCCAGCGCAAACGTACCCATTTCCACCGGATGATCGATCAACTCATCGTAATCGGCCGCGATGTAGCTGCCGAAGCCGTAGCGCTTTGCCTTCAATTTCGGCAGCGCGGTCGCCACCCGCCAATCGCGGTATGCATCGCCTTCTGGGCGGAGAATTTCGACCACCTGCGGCAGATGTTCATGTCCCTCTGCGCGCAGAAAAACGCTGCTGCCGTTGAAGAAACCGTGGTTCTGATCCAGATGCGCGGCACGCACCGACAAGTCCCAGGCATAGACTTCGTAATGCAACGTCAGCGGGCCGTCGCAAGGTGTCGCTTGCCACGTGTGCTTGTCGATTTTTTTCAACGCGACTTTGCCGCCTCTGCACTCGGCGCGCACCCGCACGATGTGGCGGGCGAATTCGCGGATCATGTAACTGCCGGGTATCCACGCCGGCAAGAGGAAGCGTTGCCCTGCTGCGGCAGGCGCATCCACCGTCAAACTGACTGCGAATACATGTCCCGCCAGATCCAGCGGGGCGATGGTGTAGCGGATGGCGGCGCGCATCAACTCACTTAATTTGCGCTAGACGCGCTTCTAGCGTCTTCGTATCGACCGCGCCAGTAATGCGCGAGCCATCGCCGAGGAAGATCGTCGGCGTGCCGGAAACTTTGAGCTTACGGCCGAGCGCGTAGATTTTTTCGTTCGGCGTGCTCAGGCAGTTGTCAGGCGCAGCGGCCGGCGCTTTGCCGTTCAACATCCAGTCATCCCACGCCTTCTGCCGGTCGGCGCTGCACCAAACATTCTTTGACTTCACGCCGGAATCATCAGACAAAATGTTGTACAAAAAAGTATAGACGGTGATGTTGTCGATTTCGTTTAATGTGGTTTGCCGGAAGCGTTTGCAATAGCCGCAGTTCGGGTCTTCAAATATAGCGATGACGCGCTTGCCATTACCCTTGACCATCTTCAATGCCGATTCAAAAGGGAGGTCGGCAAACTTAACCTTGGAGATCGCCTCCACCCGCGCCCGCGTGTAGTCCTGATAGGTCGTGGTATCGAGCACGCGACCGACAAACAAGTAACGCCCCTGACGATCCGTGTAGAGAATGTCGTTGTTCTCGGTTTGCACTTCATACAGGCCGGCATAAGGCGTGCGAGTAACCGACACTACTTTGGCATCCTCGCCCAGACGCGGTTCAATGATTTTCTTGAGCGCTTCCTCATCTTTGCCGGCGGCGTGCGTTGCAAAGGAGGCGAATGCCAGCACGGCGAACATGGCAGCCTTGAATAATGTCATGATATTTCCTTGATAAGTAAAACGATGGCAAGCCACGATAACAATCCGATTACTGTGGTTTACCTAATGCATGGGATATTAACCGGCTTTTGAAAAAGGGCGCACGGTCGGCCACATTGAGCCCGGCATTGCGCAGGGCTTGCAGCGGACTCGCTGCGGTCGAGAACAAGCGCTCTAGGCCGTCGGTCGTCAGTTGCATCAGCAAAATGTCTTCCTTGCGCGCACGCGCATAGCGCGACAACAAGCGCGCATCGCCGCAATCGCGGTGCGCCTCGCGCGTGCCGACGATCTGCACCAAGCTAGCGACATCGGCAAACCCGAGATTCATGCCATGCCCGGCCAGAGGATGCACCACATGCGCGGCATCACCAACCAGCACCACGCGCGGCGCAGTGATCGCATGCGGCCGCAACAACGTCAACGGAAAAGCTTTGGCTTGCGCCGGCGGCAGCGGCGTCAATTTGCCGAGCGCCGCGCCGCTGTGACGCATCACCTGCGCCGCCAGTTGTTCGGCATCGTGCGCCAACAGAGTATCCGCCAGCGCATCGGGCGCCGACCAAACCAGCGACACCCGCTCACCCGGCAAGGGCAACAGGGCGACGATGCCCTCCTCACCAGTGAACCATTGCCAAGCCTTGCCGCGATGCGGTTTTTCGCAAGAAAAATTAGCGACGACGGCGCGCTGACCATAAGCGCGATAATCAAAACCGATATCGCATTGCCCCCGCACCCATGACTGGCCGCCGTCGGCGCCGACCACGAGATCGGCATGCACCACATCGCCATTTTCCAAACGCACGCTGGCCACATCCTCATCCACCTGCAAGGCCGCCGCGTTCCCCGCCATTCGGCGTACCCCGGCCGCGAATTGCAACGCCGCATCCAGCGCCCGATTCAAATTACTGTCCTCGACGATCCACGCCAGACTCGCAACACGCGCGGCATACGCATCGAACGCCAGCTTGCCGCCAGCATCGCCCATGACCTGCATTGCATCGACCGGCGCAATGCGCGCCGCATCCATCGCCTCCCACACCCGGAGCTCGGACAGCAAGCCGTGCGCAACATGGTTCAACGCATACACGCGCACATCCCAAGCATCGCCGGCCATCGCCTCCTGCCGAACCGGGCCGAGCAAAATGACATCTAGACCAGCGCGCGCGAATCCGAGCGCCGCCGCCTTGCCGATTGCGCCGTTACCAATGATGCAAATGTCGCTGTGAAAATCCATATTGGGAAAAATGCCAGTAGCGAATCAAGACGGAAATTATAGCTGTCGATTCGCGAACGCACGGGCGCCTTTGCAGAATGCCCCGGCTTTGCTATACTCTTGCGCTTTGGCCTGGTAGCTCAGTCGGTAGAGCAGAGGATTGAAAATCCTTGTGTCGGTGGTTCGATTCCGCCCCGGGCCACCAAATAAATCAAGGGGTTACGAGTTTCGGCTTGTAACCCCTTTTGTTTTACCCCTCCTTGTGTAACCGCTGTGTAACCCGATTTCGGAAATACAGCGCTCCAAAAAGAAAACCCGCAAACCTGCGGGCACCATTGAATCAATTGGCAAGCCTTTGATTTTTCGGCATTTTCAGCCACAGACTCCACAAGCAGCAAGGCTCACACTGTTTCTGTGTGATGGTCGGTTATCTAAAGCAGCACGCCTTTAACTCAAATCTAAACGCCTGATTTCTTTCAAAGTTTCCAAGTGATGCTGGCCGTTCAAAGGCGAGGATTTAAAAAAGATTTCTATACTTTGTTGCCCTTTTTAAAAGGCAATAACCTGTTTCTGCGGTTATACCAGTTGCCGCCTTCTAAGAGCATTGCTTCCCGAAATTGCCCGAAACGGGAAAGAAAAGGAATATTCGGTGGTCCAACATTCCCGAAATTTCCCTCTGCCCCTATAAGGGCAGGGAAAAAACGGGAAGGACTGCGGGAATGGGATTTAGGGGTTAGTCGCATCGCCACACCCACCCATCATTGATTGCGTAGATTCCACGCTCTATCAATCCAGACAATGCTTTTCTGGCGCGTTCGTTTTTGCGCTTCG
>JAFECY010000212.1 GCA_018241865.1 Pseudomonadota bacterium
ACCCCGCTCCGCAGTCGGCATAATGTAAACACGCTGCATAACATTCCGCGACATCAATCGACCAGACATCTCGCATGACTCTCTATAGCAAAATCATCGGAACAGGAAGCTATTTGCCGCCAAATCGGGTGACCAACCAAGACTTGGTAGAGCAACTGGCAAAAAAGGGACTCGAGACATCGGATGACTGGATTTTTTCCCGCAGCGGAATTGCTGCGCGTCATTATGCCGCGAAGGATGTGCAGTCCAGTGATCTAGCGTTAGAGGCGGCGAAGCGTGCACTTGATATGGCGAAGCTGAGTCCGAATGACATCGATCTGATCGTGCTGGCGACTTCTACGCCGGATTTTTTTGGCGGCTTTCCTAGCACGGCCTGCGTGGTGCAAAACAAACTGGGCATTACCAATGGATGCGCTGCATTTGACGTGCAGGCAGTGTGCAGTGGTTTCGCGTATGCCGTATCCATCGCGGATAACTTCATTAAGGCCGGTGCGCACAAAAATGTGCTGGTGATCGGCGCTGAAGTTTTTTCGCGCATTCTCAATTTTGAAGATCGTACAACTTGTGTATTGTTTGGCGATGGCGCGGGCGCGGTTGTGTTGAGCGCATCGCAGGAGCCGGGCGTGCTGGCCACCAAACTGCATGCCGACGGCAGCTACGCCAACATCTTGTGCGTGCCGGGCAAGGTCAATGCCGGTGCAGTAGAAGGTAGCGCATTCCTGTACATGGATGGACAGGCAGTATTCAAACTCGCCGTTTCCGTGCTCGAAAAAGTCGCCAATGAGGTTTTGCAAATCGCTGGTATGACGGCAGCCCAAGTGGATTGGCTGGTTCCGCATCAAGCGAATATCCGCATCATGCAAAGCACGGCTAGGAAAATGGGATTGCCGATGGAAAAAATGGTGGTGACGGTTGACCAACACGGCAATACCTCGGCAGCATCGATTCCGCTGGCGCTCGATCAAGCGGTGCGCGATGGCCGCATCAAGCCGGGGCAGACGGTGATGATGGAAGGTGTCGGTGGCGGTTTCACTTGGGGTGCGGTGCTCGCACGGATGTAATCACTTTTCTTGATTAGAACGATGGCCCAATTTGCATTTGTATTTCCCGGACAAGGTTCGCAGGCAGTCGGCATGCTGAATGGTTTTGCCGACAATAAGGTAGTCCAGCAAACCATTGCCGAAGCGTCGGAAGCGATCAGCTTCGACCTCGGCAAACTAATCGCCGAAGGGCCGAAGGAGGACTTGGATTTAACCACCAATACCCAGCCGGTAATGCTGACTGCGGCTGTGGCGACATATCGCGCTTGGCTGGCTGCCGGGGGGGCGACACCTGTTATCGTCGCCGGCCATAGCTTGGGCGAATATTCGGCGTTGGTTGCTGCTGGTGTGATCGGGTTTAAAGATGCGGTGCCGTTGGTGCGTTTTCGCGCGCAAGCCATGCAGGAAGCGGTGCCGGTCGGACAGGGTGGTATGGCGGCGATTCTCGGTTTGTCGGACGATGACGTGCGCGCAGTCTGCGCTGAGGCGGCGCAGGGGCAGATCGTCGAGCCGGTCAATTTCAATGCGCCGGCGCAAGTGGTGATCGCTGGTCATAAGGAAGCAGTCGAGCGCGCCTGCCAAGTCGCCAAGGATAAGGGCGCGAAACGTGCTTTGCCGCTACCGGTGTCTGCGCCTTTCCATTCTTCGTTGCTGAATCCTGCATCGGATCGCTTGCGTGAGTATATGGCGAGTCTGCATTTTTCTGCGCCGCAGATTCCTTTAATCAATAACGTTGATGTCGCCATCGTGAATGATCCCGCTGGCATCAAGGATGCGTTGGTGCGACAAGCTGCTAGTCCGGTGCGCTGGGTCGAATCAATACAGAAAATGGCGGCAGCAGGCGTTACCCATGTGGTCGAATGCGGCCCTGGCAAAGTACTGGCCGGCTTGACCAAGCGCATCAATGGTGAATTGACCGGTGACGCAATCATCGATCAGGCTACGCTCGAAAAAGTATTGGAGACCTTGAAGTGACGCTACAAAACCTGAACAATCAAGTCGCTTTGGTGACGGGTGCATCGCGTGGCATCGGTAAGGCTATTGCACAAGAATTGGCTAGGCAAGGCGCGAAAGTAATCGGTACGGCCACATCCGAATCCGGCGCTGCGGCGATTTCTGTTTATCTGGAAGAGGTGGCTGTCGGAATGGGCAAGGGCGTCGTGCTGAACGTCAACGATGCCGAGGCTTGCGCTGCCCTGATCGATCATATTCAGAAGGAAAGTGGTGGCGTATCGATACTCGTCAACAATGCCGGTATTACCCAAGATCAGCTTGCTATGCGCATGAAAGACGAGGAGTGGGATGCTGTCATCGCCACTAATTTGACCGCGGTGGGGCGTCTCTCTCGCGCCGTTTTGCGCGGCATGATGAAGGCTAAACAAGGGCGCATCATCAACATCACGTCCGTGGTCGGCTCGGCCGGCAATCCAGGACAGATGAATTACGCAGCGGCAAAAGCCGGTGTTGCCGGCATGAGCCGTGCACTGGCGCGTGAAATCGGTAGCCGCAATATCACGGTTAATTGCGTCGCGCCGGGTTTTATCGATACCGACATGACCAAGGCCTTGAATGAAGAGCAGGTCGCGGCGTTACGTCAACAAATTCCACTCGGCCGTTTCGGCATGCCGGAAGATATTGCTGCTGCCGTGGTGTTTTTGGCCTCTTCGCAAGCAAGTTATATCACTGGCACGACCTTGCACGTCAATGGCGGCATGTATATGTGTTGATTGCACTGATAGAGTGCTCCGTTTTTTCACGCATCGTTCACATTGTCGAAAATGCAGTGAAAAATGAATTTTAACTGCGCAAACCTGATAAAATGCGCGCACTTTCTGTAACCACTCTTTGGAGTTATGACATGTCCGATATCGAACAACGCGTTAAAAAAATCGTCGCCGAGCAACTGGGCGTCGCTGAAGCCGACATCAAAACCGAGTCCTCTTTCGTTGACGATCTCGGCGCTGATTCGCTCGACACCGTCGAACTGGTGATGGCACTCGAAGACGAATTCGAAATGGAAATTCCAGACGAGCAAGCTGAGAAAATCACCACCGTGCAACAGGCGATCGATTACGCCAAGGCCAACGTCAAAGCCTAAGTCGTCGTAATACCAGGAGAACCGCTTGAGTAATTCCCGTCAACGTCGTCGTGTCGTCGTCACCGGCTTGGGTTGTATTTCCCCGGTTGGCAACACCGTTGCTGATGCTTGGAAATCCGTGGTTGAAGGCAAGTCTGGTATCGCAACGATTACCAAGTTCGATGCCAGCAATCTTTCGACCACCTTCGCCGGCGAAGTCAAAGATTTTAATATCGATGAGTATTTGTCGAGCAAAGAAGCGCGCACGATGGATGCTTTCATTCATTACGGCATGGCGGCCGGCATTCAGGCATTCAAAGACAGCGGCCTTGCCGTGACGGAAGAAAACGCCGAACGGATCGGCGTGATGGTCGGCTCCGGTATCGGTGGTTTGCCGATGATCGAAGAAACTCACACGGAATTCATGAATCGCGGCCCGCGCCGCATCTCGCCATTCTTTGTGCCGGCTTCGATCATCAACATGATTTCCGGTCATCTGTCGATTAAATACGGTCTGAAAGGGCCGAATTTGGCGATCGTGACGGCCTGTACTACGGGCTTGCACTGTATTGGTGAAGCAGGGCGTCTGATCGAATACGGCGATGCCGACGTGATGATTGCTGGCGGTGCTGAGTCAACTGTTTCGCCTTTGGGTGTCGGTGGTTTCGCAGCAGCGCGTGCACTGTCTTCTCGCAACGACGATCCGACGACCGCCTCCCGTCCTTGGGATAAAGATCGCGATGGTTTCGTGTTGGGCGAAGGCGCGGGCGTCATGGTGTTGGAAGAGTACGAACACGCCAAGGCGCGCGGCGCAAAGATATACGCCGAGTTGCTCGGCTTTGGTATGAGTGCAGATGCGCACCACATGACCGCGCCGTTGGAAGATGGTGATGGTGCGCGGCGTTGTATGGTTGCCGCCATGCGCAATGCTGGCATCAATCCCGATCAAGTCGATTACGTCAATGCACACGGCACCTCGACGCCGCTGGGTGATATTGCCGAAACGGTCGCGATCAAGCGTGCTTTGGGTGAGCATGCGAAAAAGACTGTCGTCAATTCGACAAAATCCATGACGGGTCATCTGCTTGGTGGCGCGGGTGGGTTGGAGTCGGTTTTTACGGCGCTGGCAGTGCATCATCAATTGTCGCCGCCGACCATCAATATCTTTAATCAGGATACTGCCTGCGATCTGGATTATTGTGCCAATACGGCACGTAAGCTGCCGATCAATGTTGCTGTTAAAAACTCGTTCGGGTTTGGTGGCACGAACGGCACGCTCGTTTTCGGCAAAATCTGATTTCCCTGATCTTTCGCTCCTCATTGCGAGGTGGCGAAAGACCTCTTCACTGAACTGATTCTCATGTCCATTGCGGTCGCTGCCGTGGTCAAACCATCTCGTATTTTGCGAGTATTGGTAATGGGGATGCATTTTCTTCCGGCGCTTGTCTTATTGAGTTTAGCGCGCTTTGACGAACTTCTATTGTTTTGGCGCTGGTTGTTTTGGACACTGGGGATTGCCATCGTGTTGACCGCTATCCGTCATGCGCGCCGTGCAGGAGGGATGCTGCATATTGATATTTCCGGTAGTGGGCAAATAAGAGTGAGTGAAGCAGGCGCATTGTCATCCGTGGCGACAACATTTGCCGCCGGCGAAATGCAAAAAGTCAGGCTCAAGCCGAGTTCGACGATATGGCCATTCCTGCTGTTGCTCAGACTAGAACGCCAAGATGGCAAGATCGTGAATAAGGTCATCTTGCCCGATTCGATGAGTGCAGACAGTTTCCGTACGCTCTCGGTGGCGCTGCGTTGGCTGGCCATCCACGAAGCGCGGGTGGAACGTAAAATATTGTGACATGCGAAACGGTGATTGAACTTTTTGTATTTCCGTCGATCAATGAATTGATCGCGCGCACGTTGCAAAGGCAGAAGGGATAGGGTGTTGACGACAGAACGCGATATAGACCAGTTGCTTGTCGAGCGTGTCCAGCGCGGCGACAAGCGGGCGTTCGAGCTGCTGGTAATTAAGTATCAGCGAAAACTGATGCGGCTAGTGTCGCGGCTTGTTCGCGACCAGGCGGAGGCTGAAGATGTGGTGCAAGAGGCATTCATCAAGGCTTATCGCGCCTTGCCGCAATTTCGTGGTGATGCAGCGTTTTACACTTGGCTGTATCGGATCGGAATCAACACGGCGAAGAATTACTTAGTCACGCAGGGGCGGCGTGCACCGACATCAACCGATGTTGATGCCGAGGAAGCGGAAACTTTTGATGAGGGCGAGCGCCTAAGAGATATCAATACACCGGAATCGATGCTGGCGACCAAGCAGATCGCAGAAACCGTCAATCTGGCGATGAATGCGTTGCCGGAGGAATTGCGAATGGCGATCACTTTGCGTGAAATCGAAGGCTTGAGTTACGACGACATCGCGGAAATGATGGGATGCCCGATTGGCACCGTTCGCAGTCGTATATTCAGAGCACGTGAGGCGATTGCCGAGAAATTGCGTCCTTTGCTGGGGACGGCGATTGACAAGCGGTGGTAAAGAAAAAATAATCGGTGATGAATAAAACGGGGCCAGCCTTGCGAGGTAGCGTATGAATACGAAGGAACAAGCACTGGAACATGTTTCCGCCCTAGCGGATGGTGAGCTTGCGGACAGTCATGTCGATTTGGTGATGGCTTCCTTGCGTCACCCGGAACGACGTGATGAGTGGGACATCTACCACCAGATCGGCGATATGTTGCGCTCGGACGACATGGTGGTATCGTTTAGCACGGATTTTTCCACGCGCCTAGCTGCACGCTTGGAAGCCGAGCCAACCATTATTGCGCCGAATAGACAGACTATCGCGGTGGAACCAAGACGCTCCGGTCTGATGCGACGTCTGGCGATTCCCGGCATGGCCGCCGCTGTTGCCGGCGTGGTGTTTGTCATGGCGCCAATGGTCATGGGGCCGGGACAGTCCGGCAATTCCCTGCAGGTTTCTACGCCTGCCAGCGAACCGCTTGTGACGGCGAGCGCACAGCAACCCGTTATGTTGCGTGATCCTAGAATTGACGAATACCTGATGGCGCATCAGCGCTACTCTCCCGCCATGTTCAGCGCAGCGCAGTATGCACGCTCGGCCAATTTTGCAAGTGATACCGGCAGATGACATTTATGCGGCAAACCCCGGTGTCATTTCAGCTTTCTGTCGTTCTAATTTTCAGCCTAACCGGATTGCTCACGGATGCTCACGCTGCCGATGCACTTGCTGGTCGGCGCGAGGTGCAGACGTGGCTGAACAAAACCCAGTCGGCGGCGCGCAAGTTGGAGTATTCCGGTACCTTTGTCTATCAACAGGCCAACCTAGTCAGAACATCTCGTATCACGCATGTGCTGGAGGGGCGCAACGAAATTGAGAAGCTGGAAGTTCTGGATGGCAAGCCGCGCGAATTCATCCGTAGGAACGAAGAAATCGTGACCTATGTGCCGGAAGCCCGAACTTTACTGGTAGAAAAGCGTTTGGCCGCAGACGTGTTTCCTTCATTGTTGACATCCAGCACAGATACGCTGGAACATTATTACAGCGTTAAAAAAACAGGGGGCGGCCGGGTTGCTGGGCATGATTGCCTAACCTTGACCTTAGAGCCAAAAGATACGTTGCGTTACGGTTACAAATTGTGGCTGGATCGGCGCACCGGTTTGCTGTTGCGAGCGCAGACTTTGAACGACAAGCGGGAAATTGTTGAGCAGATTTCGTTCTCTCAGATCGAGATTGGCAGGATCGGCCATGCTCGTGTCAAACCCAGCTTCAATAATACGCACGGCTGGCGGGTTGAGAATGCAGTCACGCGACAGGTCGAATCTTCGGCATGGTCGATCAAGTCGATCCCGCCGGGATTTCGGAAAATACGTGAAGTCAAACGCCTGTTGTCTGACCCGCCGTCACGCAATACGACACAGAAGCCAGCCGATCGACATGAGCCGCGTGAGGTATTGCAGATCGTGCTGTCGGATGGCTTGGCTGCCATCTCGGTTTTTATTGAGCCGGTTGGTATGAACCGCACCGAAGGGTATATGCAGCAGGGCGCGACGAATGTCGTTGGAAAACGCCAAGGGGACTTCTGGCTGACCATCGTTGGCGAAGTGCCGGCGGCGGCAGTCAAGCAAGTCGCCAATTCGATTGAACTAAAAACGAAGTAACTCTCCCATGAAACCAGCTACCACACACAATCAATTTTTTTTCAAACTGCTGTTGAGTGCAGCGAGTGTATTGTTTACTGCCGGCCTAATGGCGGCGGCGCCACCGGCTTTGGCAGCGCCCTCTGTTGCTGGTTTACCGGACTTTACTGATATCGTCGATCGCGTTGGCCCGGCTGTGGTGAATATTCGTACTACCGAAAAAGTCAGAGAGAGGCAGGGAATGCCCGGCATGGATGACGACGAGATGCAGGAATTCTTCCGACGTTTCTTCGGTGTGCCGATGCCGCGTCAGCAGCAACCGGATCGTGCTCCGCGTGGCCGTAAGCCGCAAGCGCAGCAACAGGAAGAAGAAGTGCCGCGTGGCGTTGGTTCCGGCTTCATTATCTCTCCTGATGGCTATGTGATGACCAATGCGCATGTGATCGACGGTGCTGACGATGTCTATGTCACTCTGACCGACAAGCGCGAATTCAAAGCGAAAGTAATCGGCGCCGACCGTCGCACTGATGTGGCGTTGGTCAAAATCGAGGGAAGTAATCTGCCGCGTTTGACGATGGGAGACTCCAACAAATTGCGCGCCGGTGAATGGGTGATCGCTATCGGTTCGCCATTCGGCTTGGACAATACCGTGACCGCTGGCATCGTGTCGGCCAAGGCGCGCGATACCGGCGACTATCTGCCATTGATTCAGACCGATGTGGCAGTTAACCCCGGCAATTCTGGCGGCCCGCTGATTAATATGCGCGGCGAAGTGGTTGGCATCAATTCGCAGATTTACAGTCGCTCCGGCGGTTACATGGGGATTTCGTTTGCCGTGCCGATCGACGAGGCGATCCGGGTTTCTGAGCAGTTGAAGACCAGCGGCAAGGTGACACGCGGCCGTATCGGCGTGCAAATCGGCGACGTAACCAAAGACGTGGCGGAATCGCTCGGATTGACTAAGGCGCAAGGTGCGTTGGTGCAGCGGGTCGAGTCTGGCACGCCGGCAGAGAAGGGGGGCGTGGAAGCAGGCGACATCATCCTGAAGTACAACGGTACTGCCATCGATCGTTCGAGCGATTTGCCGCGCTTGGTTGGTAATACCAAACCTGGCACGAGAGCAACGCTGACGGTTTGGCGTAAAGGAGCGAGCCGCGATCTGAATTTGATC
>JAFECY010000213.1 GCA_018241865.1 Pseudomonadota bacterium
GTTATTCGTTTAGCTCGCGGTGGTGCCAAGAAGCGCCCGTTTTTCAACATCGTCGCCACCGATTCCCGCAATCGCCGTGACGGTCGTTTCATCGAGCGCATCGGCTTCTACAACCCGGTAGCGTCCGAAAAGGAAGAGTCCATGCGCGTCGCGCAGGATCGCTTGACCTACTGGCAAGGCGTGGGTGCACAACTGTCGCCGACCGTTGCGCGCTTGGTCAAGGAAGCCGGCAAGAAAGCTGCTGCTTAATTTGTTTGTCTCACAAGGCTGATGCGGGGATGACTATCCCTGATGATTTGGTGCTGGTGGGGTATGTGACTGGTGCCTACGGCATTCAAGGCTGGGTACGGATTAAACCGTATTCGGCCGAGGCGGATGCGCTGTTGCATGCTAGAACTTGGTGGTTGGACAAACCTGCGTTACGTGATGTTGAGGTGATGCAGGCAAAGGCTCATGGCGGCGATACGGTGGCGCGCTTGATGGGCATGGCGGATCGCAATGCTGCCGAAGCGCTGAAGGGCGCGGCCGTACACATTTCGCGCAAGCATTTCCCGGTGTTGGATGACGGCGAGTTTTACTGGGTCGATCTGATTGGCTTGGCAGTCGAAAACTTGCAGGGTGAAACGCTGGGTCACGTGGCGGATCTGATGGACAACGGCGCGCACCCGATTTTGCGCGTGACGGCGCCGGCAACCAGCGATCCGAAACAAGCAGAACAAGATGCCGCGCAGGAACGACTGATCCCGTTTGTCGAGCAATTCGTCAAAACGGTCGATCAGGCAGGCAAAAAAATTACGGTCGATTGGGGTTGGGATTACTGATCGACGAAGTGGAAAAGTGGAGCAAAGGGAGGCGGGATGCAATTCGATGTCGTCACGCTCTTTCCCGAAATGTTTGCAGCGATTACGCAGTCGGGCATCACCCGGCGCGCTTTCGAGCAAGGCAGATGCGGTGTGGCTGTGTGGAATCCGCGCGATTTCACTAGCGACAATCACCGCACGGTCGATGACCGGCCTTATGGCGGCGGCCCCGGCATGGTGATGTTGGCTAAGCCTCTCGAAGCGGCGATTGATGCCGGCAAGGCGCGGCAGATGCAATTAGGTTTGCCGCAGCCGAAAGTGATTTATTTATCGCCGCAAGGCAAGCCGCTGACGCATGAACGAGTTATGCAGATGCGCAGCGAAAGCGGGTTTGTACTGTTGTGCGGGCGATATGAAGCGGTGGATCAGCGCTTGTTGGATCGCTGCGTGGATGAAGAAATCAGCCTCGGCGATTTTGTCCTGTCCGG
This sequence comes from Pseudomonadota bacterium, assembly GCA_018241865.1. GTDB lineage: Bacteria > Pseudomonadota > Gammaproteobacteria > Burkholderiales > Burkholderiaceae_D > Paucimonas. The sequence continues at coordinate 1,289 of JAFECY010000213.1, forward strand.
CGGTGAATTGCCGGCGATGGCCTTGATGGATGCCGTAATCCGCCAGTTGCCGGGCGTGCTGAATGACGATGCATCGGCAATGGAAGACAGTTTCGTCAACGGCTTGCTGGATTGTCCGCATTACACGCGGCCGGAAGCATACGAAGGTGCGACAGTACCGCCGGTTTTGTTGGGCGGTCATCACGCCGAGATTGTGAAATGGCGGCGCGAACAGGCGCTGATAGCAACCGCGAGGAAGCGGCCAGATCTGATCGACAAGGCGCGGGCGGCGGGATTGTTAAGTACGGCTGATGAAAAATATTTGAAGGATATTGCGAGACAGAGTTAAGCGCAGCGGTACTCTGTCCTCAACAATATAAGTAGTGTTTGTAGTTTGCAGTAAAGCGCAGATATGTTGTCTGTATGTGTAACCCCATCCTCTACCGGGCATTTACCGAAGCACAGCGCCGGCAAGATGGTTTCAGGAGCTAAAAATGGATCTGATCCAGCAACTCGAGCAAGAAGAGATTAAGCGTCTCAGCAAAAATATCCCCGACTTCGCACCGGGCGATACCGTCATCGTCAGCGTCAACGTGGTGGAAGGCACCCGCAAGCGTGCCCAGGCTTACGAAGGCGTCGTGATCGCACGCCGCAACCGTGGTCTGAACTCCAACTTCATCGTCCGTAAGATTTCCTCGGGCGAAGGCGTTGAGCGTACTTTCCAGTTGTACTCGCCGCTGATCGCGTCGATCGAAGTCAAGCGTCGCGGCGATGTCCGTCGCGCCAAGCTGTACTATCTGCGCGAGCGTTCCGGCAAGTCGGCACGTATCCGCGAAAAGCTGCCGAACCGCCGCACTGCCGAGCAGGCAGCAGAGTAACTCCCTGCCGTCTCGCAAGGTTCGCAACAGGGCGCTTCGGCGCCCTTTTGTTTTGCTTCGCGCATGTGCAGCGAACGGGCGCTGCTGGCATACTGCAAGGCATGGTCAAACTGCATTTCGATCCGCAGCAACTTGTGATTACCTCCATCGCTGGCGAGGCCGCCGTTGCGCCGGAACGCTTGCAACTGCCGTGGCTGCGTCAGCGATTCGCCGCGCCGCCGCCTTGGCAGCCGGAGATCGTCGATGAGCCGAACCTGCGCCGGGAGTTCGCCTCGGTCATCCCGGCTTCGGTGCTGATGCCGGTGGTGGCGCGCGAGGAAGGGCTGACCTTGTTGCTGACTCAGCGCACCGATCACCTGCACGACCATGCCGGCCAGATTAGCCTACCGGGTGGTCGGGTCGAAGCTGACGATGCGTCGTCCATCGACACCGCCTTGCGCGAAACCGAGGAAGAGGTCGGTTTGCAACGTTGCCATGTCGAGGTGATCGGCACGTTGCCCGATTATCTAACTGGCACCGGCTACCGCGTCACGCCGGTGGTGGCGCTGGTGCAGCCACCGTTTGAATTGCACGCCGATCCGTTTGAAGTAGCGGAAATCTTCGAGGTGCCGTTGGCTTTTTTGATGGATGGCGCGCATCACCAGCGGCGTGCGGCCGAATTCCCGAACGGCATCGGTCGTCGCACCTTCTACGCCATGCCGTATCAAGATCATTTCATCTGGGGTGCGACCGCCGGTATGTTGCGCAATCTGTTCCATTTTCTGCGCGCCTGAAGCGGAAGTTTGATTCTCGCGGTGTGCTGCGTTATCGTAGCGGCTAATCCGATCTGGAACGAGCGATAACCCATGACTTTCCTATCCATCCTATTCGCGCTGCTGCTGGAGCAATTGCATCCCCTGCGCGCCGATAATCCGATCAACGGCGGTTTGCACTGGCTGGCGCAACGCATCGAGGGGTGGTTTAATGCCGGCCAGTCGCATCACGGTAAGATGGCTTGGTTTGCTGCGATCATCATCGTGATGCTGCCGACCACGCTGGTGTATTGGCTGTGCGCGCAACTGGGCTTTCTAGCTGCGCTGTTGTGGAACATCGCCATCGTTTATGCCACGCTCGGCTTGCGTCGCTACAGCCACTATTTCACGTCGATCCAGTTGGCGCTGAGCGCCGGTGACGAGGATACCGCGCGGACGCTGTTGAGCGAGTGGACCGGGCAGGATGCGTCGGCGCTGGATGCTGGCGAAATTTCGCGGATCGCGGTCGAGGCCGCGCTGCTCACCACGCATCGTAATGTCTTCGGTGTCTTTTTTTGGTTTCTGATGCCGATCGGTCCGGCTGGTGCCGTCATGTATCGGATGGCCGAATATTTGGCGGAAACTTGGAATGCGCCCGAGCACTTGCAGGACGAAGCTTTCGGCAGTTTCGCCGCGCGCGCGTTTTATTGGATCGACTGGATACCGGCACGCCTGACTGCAGTCGCTTTCGCCGTGATCGGCAATTTCGAAGATGCGATCTATGCTTGGCGCAATTTCGCCGGCCGTTGGCACGATGAGGCAATCGGTATCATTCTCGCGTCCGGCGGCGGCGCGATGGGCGTGCGCTTGGGAGCGCCGGAACAAAGTGCGGCCAACGTGTTGCCGCTGGATGCTGCGCTAGTCGATGTGAATGCCACCGATATCGAAGCGCCGCCGGGCGACGCGCCGACGCCACGTGCGCTGCAAAGCACGGTTGGCTTGGTTTGGCGCGCATTATTGTTGTGGATGCTGTTGTTGCTATTGTTGTCGGCGGCGGTCTGGCTGGGATGAGCTTGCATGGTGAAGCGACGCTTAGGGCTACACTGAATAAGTTACTGCGCGGCACAATCTGCGGCCTGCGGTGCTCACCGTACCATACGTACGGCTGCGCTCCTCGACCACAGCTTGCTCCGCTCGCTACACTTATTCAGCGCAGCCTTAGTCCTAAGCTTCGCCAAGTCTTCTATAAGATATAATTCATCGCGACATTCTGGCCGTTCGCCACACAATGGCGCAGCGCAACTGACGAGAGAAGCGAGCCGAGCACATGGCTGATACTGCCGATACCGCTCCCGCCGCCGCGCGCGAGTTTTTCATCTTAGGCCTGACCAGCGCGGGCAAGCAATTCCGCCCGAGCGACTGGGCGGAGCGCCTGTGCGGGGTGATGGCCTGCTTCCGCGAAGAAGGCGACACCAGCCCCAATGCGCATCTGCAATACTCCCGTCATGTCCGCCCGACCATGCTCA
>JAFECY010000214.1 GCA_018241865.1 Pseudomonadota bacterium
AGCAGCCGATCGCTTCTGCAGTCGGCCGCCTTGCATTGCGTATAGAGTCGAGAAACGGGGTGCCATGATGATGGTCACCTTGTCATTCCCTCGCACGTCAGGCACTAGTACGGAAACGCGACACAGAATTCTTCAGCTCTTCGGCCAATCTGGTCAGTTCGCGAATCGACTCGGCGGTTTGCTGCGTGCCGACCTGCGTATGTTCGGTCACCGTCAAAATGCCTTGAATGCTTTGCGCCACGCCATTAGCAGAAGTGGCCTGCTGCTCGGTTGCAGCAGAAATACCCTGAATCAGTTCCGCAAGTTGGTTGGAAACGCGACGAATGTCCAGCAGCGCGGTGCCAGCAGCGTCAGATAGTTTCGCTCCCTCGACCACACCCTGCGTCGATTTTTCCATAGCGGCGACCGCATCGTGGGTATCGGTCTGAATGGTCCGCACCAACGCACCGATCTGCTTAGTCGCCTCACCAGAACGTTCCGCCAGTCGCTGCACCTCTTCCGCAACCACCGAGAAACCGCGACCCGCTTCACCTGCCGATGCCGCCTGAATGGCGGCGTTCAGCGCCAGTACGTTGGTTTGTTCGGTAATGTCAGAAATCAGTTCGGTGATCTCGCCAATCTCTTGCGAGGACTCGCCCAGACGCTTGATGCGCTTCGAGGTTTCCTGGATTTGGTCACGAATTTCGTGCATACCCTTGATCGCGTTTTCCACCGCGCGGGCACCCTCTTCCGCCGCCGTCACCGACTGCCGCGCAACTTCAGCCGATTCGTTGGCGGATTTGGAAACGTCGGTAATCTGCGATGCCATTTCCAGCACCGCCTGACCGGTTTCCTGAATGTCGCGTGATTGCTTCTGCGACGCAGCCAACAGTTCGGTCGAAATGTTTTGTGCTTGCGTGGATGCGGTCGTCACTTTTTCGGCCGTGTTGGTTACGCGACCGACCAGCACGCGCAGTTCTTCCACGGTGTAGTTCACCGAGTCGGCAATCGCGCCGGTGATGTCTTCCGACACCGTTGCCTGCACCGTCAAGTCGCCGTCCGCAACCTCCTGCAGTTCGTTCATCAGTCGCAGAATCGCAGCCTGGTTTTGGTCGTTGGCGGCTTTTGCTTCCTCTTCCTGCAACTGCGCGTGCAAACGTTGCGCTTCCGCTTCTTGGCTGCGCAATTCCGCTTCCTTGGTACGATTACGGCTGTCTTGCACCACCACCATACCAACACCAGCAGCGGCCAACAGCGCCAGCAAACCGAACACCACCATCATCCAGAAACCAAAGCTCAGCGCATCTTGCTCGCGACGGTAGGCTTGCAGCAAGGTATCTAATGTTTGCTTGAGCGATTCGTTTTCAGAGAATAGAGTTTGCTCCGCCTGTTTCGCGGAAATGAAGCTCTGCAGATTGCCTTGGATACTAGCAATCGCCTTTTTGTACTCGGTGAACACCCTATTCAATTCAGTCAGCTTATCGCGGGTATCTTGATCGCGCGTCGCCGAGAGACGCATCGCCTCACTACCGTTCAAGAAACCATCGATGATGTCGCCGAAGGTGTTGCTATCCTTGCCCAACGAAAACGCCGTTTCCGGGCTCATCCCTTGAGTAGTGAGGAAGGCGTTGGCACTACGGCCCATGCGTTGGGTCAGCATGGAAAGCTGAGCAGCTGCAGCAATTTCTTTCGGAGCAGCACCGCCATTCACTTTCAGGCTGGCAATCTGATCGCTCAGTTCAAGCATATCGGGAGAGAGAGAGTTAATCTTCTTCAACGTAGCGCCAAAACCTGTCAGCTCGGTCTGTAGTTTCAGAATGGTGCTAGCAGAAATTTCAGATTTTTCCCAAACACGCTGCGTATCTTCCAGCACACGCTTCATCGCCGCATCCGGCGCACCGATTTTACGATTCTGATAAGTACCGCCGTCGTACAGGATATTCCAGTCGCCCTGCAAAGCATTGCGACTGTCTTGCAATTGCTTGAAGGCTTCGGCATTGCCTTGAATCGCATTCGGCGCTGCTTTGCCGATACGCTGCGAGTGCATCAACATCTCTGCTGCGATCTGAGTCTGAGTGGCGGAAATCGCCGAACTACGGGAATTGGCGAACACAAACACAATGGCGAGGAACAACGCACCGGCCAGCAACAGGAACAGCAAGCGAACCTGTTCCGCCAGTGGCATCTCGCCGATGAATGGCAGGCGGAAGTCGCCGCTGCGCTCCAGCACGTCACCGATAAAGGTGGAGTCGGGGTTACGCGAAGATTTTCCTGTCTCTTCGATCCCCGCCCTGACCGGAGCAGGAGCCGGCGCAGCCGTAGGTGCAGGCGCGGCGGACGGCTTCGGCGCGACCACCCCGCCAGACGCGACGGCAATCTTGGTCGGGACGACAGCACCATCCAAGGTATGGTATTCAGAAATCCCGGCAGAAGACGCATCTTCGTCCGCATAGATGTCGTCTTCAGCAGGGGCTCCCTTGCTGGCTTTGGACAAAAACGGTAGTTTCAACGCCATTACTGAGTCTCCTAATTACATACAGTCAACTACGGTCAACTATTTTGGTTGACGCTTATAAACCAACCTGCAGGAATTGCTGATCCTGCACGATCAAGGAAAGATTGAGCTCGGTCCAAACGCGCGAATCGCGGTCGGCATACTGCTGTGCGCACCACGGCGCTGCGGAATGTTCTGCATCGACATCCTGGACGCGCATCTCGGCGACGTTGCGCAAACCAAGCACGCGCGACACCAGCAAACCGCAATTGAAAGACAACGTCGGCGCGAACACGATGATTCGACTTTCGCGCTCGATCGGCGTCGAAGCCTGTCCTTGGAAACGCGCCAGATCAACCACGCTAATCAAGTTGCCGCGGACGTTCGCCAACCCGAGAAACCAGTCATGCGTCAACGGCACTTTGGCCATCGCCCCCACCGAAAGAATCTCGCCCGCTTCTTGCAGGTTCAACAGGAACGGCCGATTACCGATCATGACACCCAACTGGTTGACCTGCGCGTTGGCATTGGCACGTGCCGCCTGCATGCGCGCGACCAACTGCGCTTGAAATTCGCGCAGACGGGTGCGACGTGCGACGGTATCTGTTTTTCTAGTTACCTTGTCCGACGCGAGATCCGAGGTGGATTGGCTCATGTGCGTCCGACTTATCCAAGCGCGGCGATTTTCGCCAGCAGTTCCTGCGGATCGACTGGCTTGACCACATAGTCGCGCGCCCCTTGACGCAGGCCCCAAATGCGATCGGTTTCTTGATTTTTGCTGGTACAAATGATGATGGGCACATCCTGCGTATCTGGATCGCGTGAAATAGCGCGCGTAACCTGAAATCCATTTTGACCCGGCATCACCACATCCATCAAAATCAAGTGCGGCTTGTCCGCCTTGATCTTCACGATGGCGTCTTCGCCATTTTCCGCGGTCGAGACGGAAAACCCGTTCTTAACCAAAATATCAGTCAGAAAATAACGCTCGGTCGGGGAATCATCGACGATGAGAATTTTCTTTATGGACATCTTCAACCCTTACATCAAAAAATTATTGGGAAGCTTGCGCGGTGTATTCGCGCAC
>JAFECY010000215.1 GCA_018241865.1 Pseudomonadota bacterium
CCGGTCAGATCCTGAAAATCTTGTGCCATCATGATATCCATCAAGTGTTGCTTGGTATTGTCAGCGGCGCTGCGGATATCGTCGAAATAATCGATGGTCTGTTCGGCCAGTGCACGACAGTCTTGCTCGTCAAACGTGCCGTCGAGCATGCTCTGCCACTTCACGGCAAATTTGTGTGCGCCGTTGTCGATCTGATCTTGCAAGGGACCGGCCGCCTCGGTGGCGTTGAGCACGCGTTGCGCGGCTTGCTCGGTTTTTCGGGCAACGTAATCGAGGCGATCGCGGGCATCGGGAATTTCGGTAGCGGCGCGCGCCAACAGCTTGTCGAAACCGAGGCCGCGCAGGCTGTCATGTAAGGTGCGCGTCATCTGACCGACGCGAGCCAGCACTTCTTGCTGCGCCTGTTCGACGGATAGAGCCGCCTGGTTCTCTGCGTCGTAACTCGATACAGGGGCGTCCACTTCAAGCACCCATTTTTTCAAAAATCTTGGCAAGTTTCTCGTCGAGCGTAGCGGCGGTGAAAGGCTTCACCACATAACCGCTCGCACCGGCTTGGGCGGCGGCGATGATGTTTTCTTTTTTCGCTTCAGCGGTCACCATCAACACCGGCAGCTTGGCCAAGGCGGCGTCAGCACGAATGTTCTGCAACATGGTCAAGCCATCCATCACCGGCATGTTCCAATCAGAAATGACGAAGTCGAATTGCTCGGTGCGCAATTTAGCCAGCGCCATCGCGCCATCCTCAGCCTCATCGACATTGGTGTAACCCAATTCCTTGAGCAGATTCCTGACGATTCGGCGCATGGTCGAAAAATCATCGACCACCAGAAATTTCGTGTTCGGACCAGCCATAGTTACTCCATCGATTATTTCAAGAATATGATCGCGCTATTGCATGCCGGCACACCATCCGTTACTCCCCGCCTGCTCTCACGCCCTATTATGCTCTCAAGTTGTCGCGTTGCTTCATGGAAATCTTTGTCGTTTCTGTATTTATACTTGATTACACTGCATTTTTGCCAGATTACGCCAATTTCGTTGTGCTTCCTGCAAACAATTTATACCCGCACTGCTCGACTGCTATCCGACGCCAGATGCTCCAGCACACGGCGTGGCAATTCCTGTAAGGGCGCAACGACATCCGTTGCACCGACCGCAATCGCTTCGCGCGGCATGCCGAACACGACACAGGTCGATTCATCTTGAGCAAAGTTGACAGCGCCGGCATGATGCATTTCCAGCATGCCTTGCGCGCCATCCTTGCCCATGCCAGTCAGAATTACCCCGACCGCATTTTTGCCTGCGTGCGCGGCGGCGGAACGGAACAACACATCGACCGAGGGGCGGTGTCGATTGACCGGTTCGCCTTGGTCGAGTTTAGTGACATAGTTTGCACCGCTGCGCGCCAGTTGCAGATGCGAATGACCGGGGGCGATGTAAGCATGGCCGGGCAAAATGCGTTCATCGCCCGCCGCTTCGGCCACACTGATCTTGCACAGCGTATCCAAGCGTTTCGCGAATGAGGTAGTGAAACCTTCGGGCATGTGTTGCGTAATCAAGATGCCGGGGCAATCCACCGGCATCTGCATGAGAAATTCTTTGATCGCCTCAGTGCCACCAGTGGACGCACCAATGATGATGAGTTTTTCGCTACTGGTCAGTGGATTGCGGATCTGCGGCAGCGGACTGGTTTCCGATGCCTGAGCCGACGGCGGAGCCAAACGGCGGATACGTGCATGGGAAGCGGTGCGTACTTTTTCGGCAATGCGCTCGGCATATTCCATCATGCCGTTTTGAATCGAAATTTTTGGCTTGGTGACGAAATCGACCGCACCCAGTTCCAGCGCCCGCATGGTGATTTCCGAACCACGCTCGGTCAAGGTCGAAACCATCACCACCGGCATCGGCCGCAAGCGCATGAGCTTTTCGAGAAAGTCGAGACCGTCCATCTTCGGCATTTCGACATCGAGCGTCAACACGTCGGGGTTGGTTTGCTTGATGAGGTCGCGCGCCACCAGCGGATCGGGAGCAACGCCCACCACTTCCATATCCGGCTGGCGATTGATGATTTCTTTCAGGACGCTGCGAATCAGCGCCGAATCATCCACGATCAACACTTTGGTTTTCATGTTGCACCACTCCACGCCGCCAACGCAGCGTTCCTATTAAAACAGTTCGACATCGCCCGACACCGGCTTGGCATGCAAACGATTGGCGTAATCCTGTTCGCGGTTGACCAAGGTATTGTTGTTGAGAGATTTCAGTTTCTTGACCAGCACCTTACCCGTACGCGGAAAGTAATACACTTTGCGCGGATGCACATCGTTCAAATCCTCGGCCACCACGCGAATGCCTTCAGCTTTCAAATAGTCGCGCACGAACTGGGCATTGCGTTCGCCAACATTCATCGCAACGAAACCGCGCAATACATTGCCGCCGCCGAATACCTTGGCTTCCAAATTTTCCCGGCGCGCGCCGGCCTTGAGCAAATCGTTAATCAGCACCTCCATCGCATAGGTGCCGTAGCGCATGGAAGCCGACACCGGGCTGTCCGTATCGCTGCCGCTGTCGGGTAACATGAAATGGTTCATGCCACCGATGCCGGTCACACGATCGCGGATGCAAGCAGCAACGCAAGAGCCCAGCACCGTGACGATCAACATATCTTTGGGCGTGAAATAATATTCGCCCGGTAAAATTTTAGCGGCATCGCAATCGAATGTTCGATCGTAATAAACATTGCGGGCGAGTTGTTCGATTGGTCCGCTGGTCATTTTTCCCCACCCACCAGACGCGAGCCACTGGGCGCACCAGATTTGGCCAATTCATACACGGTCTTGCCTCTCAATCGAAAATCCTCCGATACATACAAAAAATTTTCGGAGTGACCGGCAAACAGCAGACCGTCAGGTTTCAGCAAAGGCACGAAGCGCGACAGAATTTTCCCCTGCGTCGGCTTGTCGAAATAGATCATCACGTTGCGACAGAAGATCACATCGAAAGGACCGGTGATCGGCCAGCTATCCGATAGCAAGTTGAGTCGTTTGAAACTGACCAAATTCTGCAATTCGCTGCGCACCCGCACCAAACCGGCCTGTTCGCCCTTGCCGCGCAAAAAAAACCGTTTAGCCCGCTCGGACGACATTTTTTCAAGCCGATCCGCCGAATAGATGCCCTTCTCGCCCACTGCCAGTACATTGGTGTCAATGTCAGTGGCAATCACTTGCGCCGGCGGCGTCAAGCTATCAAAGGCTTCGCACAGCGTCATGGCAATCGAATACGGTTCTTCGCCGGTCGAGCTAGCAGCGCACCACACGCTGATTGGGTCGCGCCGCGCCTTCACATGCTCTGCCAGAATGGGGAAATGGTGCGCCTCGCGGAAGAAGGAAGTCAGATTGGTAGTGAGCGCATTGGTGAAGGCTTCCCATTCTGGATTGTCAGAAGTTTTTTCCAAGCTATCGAGATAAATGGCGAAAGAATGTATACCGATAGCACGCAGACGACGCGCCAGCCGGCTATAGACCATTTCCTGTTTGCTGTCGGCCAAAGCAATGCCGGCACGCCGGTAAATCATGGCGCGCACGCGCTCGAAGTCGCGCGGCGTGAACTCGAATTCACGCGCGCTCTCCGGCTTACTGAAACTTGCCGGCTTCGTTCCCGGGCTGGTTTTATGCATCGCTGGAATCATTCGCCTGAATGGTTTGACATGGTTGCGTCAG
>JAFECY010000216.1 GCA_018241865.1 Pseudomonadota bacterium
AAATACAAATTTGGTCGCTTAAGCAATAAGCCGGGTAGGGTGGGCACGCATTTGTGCCCACGCGGTTCGGCGCAGCGTGGGCACAATGCGTGCCCACCCTACAGAAGATACGGTTCTAGCCCTGCGCCTTCAACAGCACCACCAACGCCCCTGCACCCCCATCCGCTGCCCGTGCCTGACAAAAGGCGATCACTTCATTCTTTTGCACCAGCCAGTTGCGCACCTTGTTCTTCAGCACCGGCGTCTTGTTGACCGATCCCAGTCCCTTGCCGTGAACGATGCGCACGCAGCGCAAGCCGCGTTTGCCGGCTTCGCGTAAAAACCCCGCCAGCGCTTCGCGTGCCTCGTCGGTGCGCATGCCGTGCAGGTCGAGCTGACTCTGGATTACCCATTCGCCGCGCCGCAGCTTGCGCAGCACGTCTTGCCCGATGCCTGCGCGGGCGTAGCTGAGGGCTTCGTCGCTGTCGAGCAGGGTTTCGGGGGTGAATTCGTCGGAGAGCGATTCGCGCAACGCGGCTTGTTCATCGGCCAGGTGCTGGCGGGCGATCGGTTGCGGCGGGACAGGGGAGTGGGTGGCCTTGCCGCTGGGCGTCAGCGGTTTGATGTCGCCGATGCTGCGGCGGAACAGGTCGGCTTCGCGGCTTGCTTCTTCTTCGCGCCGCTTGCGCCCGGCTTCTTCAGCCTTGCGCGTTTCTTCCTTTGCCTTGATTTCCTTGCTCAATGACTTGAGCGCGGCGAAATCCTTGATGGTGGCCATGATGGTTCACCTTGGTGCGATCATCGAAACTCCTCCCCCTTCAAGGGGGAGGCAGGGTGGGGGATGGGTGCTTACTGCTCTTCCAGCCCTTCCAGATACTTCTGTGCATCCAGCGCCGCCATACAGCCGGTGCCGGCGCTGGTGATCGCTTGGCGATACACATGGTCCTGCACGTCGCCGGCGGCGAACACGCCCATGACATTGGTCGCGGTGGCGAAACCTTCCAGCCCGGTTTTGGTCTTGATGTAGCCGTTGTGCATCTCGAGTTGGCCCTCGAAGATGCCGGTGTTGGGCTTGTGGCCGATGGCGATGAACAGGCCATGCACCGCGACATCGCTGCTGCTGCCATTCTTGGTCGATTTGATGCGAAAGCCGGTCACGCCGGAGCCATCGCCCAGCACTTCGTCGAGAGTGTGATCCCACTTGATGACGACCTTGCCTTCCTTGACCTTGGCCATCAGGCGGTCGATCAGGATCGGCTCGGCGCGGGACTTGTCGCGGCGGTGGATGACGGTGACTTTGGTGGCGATGTTGGAGAGGTAGAGCGCTTCCTCGACCGCGGTATTGCCGCCGCCGACCACCGCGACTTCCTGGTTCTTGTAAAAGAAGCCGTCGCAGGTGGCGCAGGCCGACACGCCTTTGCCCATGAAGGCTTCTTCCGAGGGCAGGCCGAGGTATTGCGCCGATGCGCCGGTGGCGATGATGAGCGCGTCGCAGGTGTAGCTGCCGGCGTCGCCCACCAAGCGGAAAGGCTTTTCATTTAGATGCGTGGTGTGGATGTGATCGAACACGATTTCAGTCTGAAAACGCTCGGCGTGTTGCAGCAGACGCTGCATCAATTCCGGGCCTTGCACGCCCATCGGGTCGCCCGGCCAGTTCTCGACATCGGTGGTGGTCATCAACTGGCCGCCTTGCTCGATGCCGGTGACTAGCACTGGGTTCAAGTTGGCGCGCGCGGCATAGACAGCGGCGCTGTAACCGGCGGGGCCGGAACCGAGGATCAGGACTTTGGCGTGTTTTGCAGTGGTCATGGCGTGTCTTTATTGAAAAAATAGCGCAAATCGGAAGATTCGGACTGTAGATGCAGGCGTACTGAAGAATTTCAACGGATGTATTCAATTCCGCTTAGTGTAAACTCGGTAAGATTATAGTCGATGCAGCGTCAACGTTTGCGCCCGGTCACTTGTGTCTTCGCCAATGTTTGCCGGGGCGATAGCCCGCATCGCGATTGACGTACGAACCAGTAGATTTATGACGAGAACAAGCCCAGCCTATACCCGCAACACCACTCCCGCCGAGCAACCCTTGCCGAACCGGCTGGTGCGCTTGTTGTCCGAAGCGCGCTGGTTAGTGCTGGCCGCGTTGGCGGTGTATCTGATTATCACCTTGCTCAGCTATGCCAAGGCCGACCCTGGGTGGTCGCATGGCGTGCAAGTGCCGACGCTGCACAACTGGGGCGGCCGCATCGGCGCTTGGACCGCTGATCTGATGTTGTACATCTTCGGTCTCTCGGCTTGGTGGTGGTGCGTACTGTTGTTGCGCTCGGTCTGGCTCGGCTATCGCCGCTTGTCACGCAAATATTTGCTGCAACAGGAAGATGAAGCGTCGCATCGTCACGAAGGCTGGATACGCGGTGTCGGCTTCGTGTTGATGTTGGCCGGTAGCGTGGCGCTCGAATATCTGCGCATGTACAGTTTGAAGGCGCAATTGCCGCGTGCGCCGGGTGGCGTGCTGGGCGAATTGATCGGCCATGCCAGCCAGAGCGCGTTCGGCTTCACCGGCGCGACGTTATTATTTTTGCTGCTGTTCGGCGTGGGCTTCAGTTTGTATTTTCATGTGTCGTGGCTGGCGGTGGCGGAAAAAATCGGCGAAGGCATCGAGATATTGATTGCCAAAATCCGCAACCTGATCGCCGCGCGCGAAGACCGCAAGCTCGGCCAAGTTGCCGCAGTCAAGCGCGAAGAAGTGGTGGTGCAGGAGCGCGCCAAGATCGAAGTCGCCACGCCGATCCGCATCGAACCGCAAATCGTCTCGGTGCCGAAATCGGAGCGGGTCGAGAAAGAAAAGCAGGTGTCGTTGTTCACCGATCTGCCGGATACCAACCTGCCGCCGCTGTCGCTGCTGGACGAGCCGCCGCCGGCGCAGGAAACCGTCAGCGTCGAAACGCTGGAATTTACCAGCCGTCTGATCGAGAAAAAACTGTCCGACTTCGGCATCGAAGTGAAAGTGGTGGCTGCCTATCCCGGCCCGGTGATTACCCGTTACGAAATCGAGCCGGCCACCGGCGTCAAGGGCAGCCAGATCGTCAACCTCGCGCGCGATTTGGCGCGTTCGCTGTCGCTGACCTCGATTCGGGTGGTGGAAACTATTCCCGGCAAAAATTACATGGGCCTGGAACTGCCGAATCCGAAACGCCAGATCGTGCGCTTGACGGAAATTCTCGGCTCCAAGGTGTACAACGACAGCCATTCCAGCCTGACGGTGGCGCTGGGTAAAGACATCGCTGGTCATCCGGTGATCGCCGACCTCGCCAAGATGCCGCACCTGTTGGTGGCCGGCACCACCGGCTCCGGCAAATCGGTCGGCATCAACGCCACCATTTTGTCGCTCTTGTACAAGGCCGATCCGAATCATGTGCGTCTGATTTTGATCGATCCGAAAATGCTGGAAATGTCGGTGTATGAAGGCATTCCGCACCTGCTGGCGCCAGTCGTCACCGACATGCGCCAAGCCGGCCATGCGTTGAATTGGGCGGTGGCCGAGATGGAACGCCGCTACAAGTTGATGAGCAAGCTCGGCGTGCGTAACCTAGCCGGCTACAACAACAAGATCGAAGACGCTGAGAAGAAGGAAGAAAAAATTCCTAATCCTTTCAGTCTGACGCCTGATGCACCCGAGCCGCTGGAAAAACTGCCGACCATCGTCATCATCATCGACGAGCTGGCCGACCTGATGATGGTGGTCGGCAAGAAGGTGGAAGAACTGATCGCCCGTATCGCGCAAAAGGCGCGCGCGGCCGGCATCCATCTCATCCTCGCGACGCAGCGGCCTTCGGTCGATGTCATCACTGGCCTGATTAAGGCCAACATTCCGACTCGCATCGCTTTCCAGGTCAGCAGCAAAATCGACTCGCGCACCATCCTTGATCAGATGGGCGCGGAAACTTTGCTCGGCATGGGTGACATGCTGTACATGCCGCCGGGGACAGGCCTGCCGGTTCGCGTGCATGGTGCATTCGTTTCCGACGATGAAGTGCATCGCGTGGTCGAACATCTGAAAGCGCAGGGCGAGCCGAATTACATCGAAGGCATACTCGAAGGCGGTGTGGCCGAGGATGGCGGCGACGGCGCACTGGGTGGCGAAGGCGGTGGCGGCGAGGGCGATGAATTGTATGACCAAGCGGTGGCAGTCGTGCTGAAGAATCGCCGCGCTTCCATCTCGCTGGTGCAGCGTCACCTGCGCATTGGTTACAATCGCGCCGCCCGCTTGCTGGAACAGATGGAGCAGAGCGGACTGGTCTCCACCATGCAATCCAACGGCAACAGGGAAATCCTTGTCCCTGCCGGAAATACTGAATAAGCGGAAGAAAATAATGATCGTGAAAATCAATGCACTTACTGGCCGGGCGTTGCTGCTGGCAGCAGGGTTGGCGCTGGCGAGTGCGCCGACCTGCGCCGCTGCGCTCGTCCAGTTCAAGAGTTTCGTCGCAGCCACTAAATCGGCCGAAGGCGAATTCACCCAGCGCATCGTCAAGGCCGACAAAGAAGGCAAGCCGCAAATTTCAAACGAAGCCAGCGGCAGCTTCGTCTTCTCGCGTCCCGGCAAGTTCATCTGGATTTACCAGAAACCTTACGAACAAGTGCTGCAGGCCGACGGCGAAAAACTCTACATCTACGACAAGGACTTGAACCAGGTCACGATCAAAAAGCTCGGTAACGCACTCGGCTCCTCGCCGGCTGCGATCCTGTTCGGCAGCAATGATCTGGAAAAGAATTTCACTCTGAAGGAAGCGGGAACCAAGGAAGGTTTGGAATGGCTGGAAGCGGTGCCGAAAGCTAAAGACACGACCTTCGAGCGCATCGGCATTGGTATGCGCAACGGCATGCCGGAAGCGATGGAGCTGCGCGATTCCTTCGGCCAAATTTCGCTGCTGACTTTCAAGAAGTTCGAGAAAAATCCGCCAGTCAAAGCAGGACAATTCAAGTTTGACGTGCCCAAGGGCGCGGACGTATTCCAACAGTAATGTCTGCCATTCCTCTCGCCGAACGCCTGCGTCCGAAAACGCTGGACGACGTGATCGGCCAGCAGCATCTGCTTGGCCCCGGCAAGCCGCTGCGCGTGGCCTTTGAATCGGGCGAGCCGCATTCCATGATCCTGTGGGGTCCGCCGGGCGTTGGCAAGACCACGCTGGCACGTTTGATGGCCGATAGTTTCAACGCCGAATTCATCGCTTTGTCGGCGGTGCTGTCCGGGGTGAAGGATATCCGCGAAGCGGTCGAGCACGCGCAAGTCATCCGCGCCAATTCCGGCCGTCGCACCATCTTGTTCGTCGATGAAGTGCATCGCTTCAACAAGAGCCAGCAGGATGCCTTTTTGCCGCATGTCGAAAGCGGCTTGTTCACCTTCATCGGCGCTACGACCGAGAATCCATCGTTTGAAGTGAATGGCGCGTTGCTGTCGCGCGCTGCGGTGTATGTACTGAAATCGCTGTCGGATGACGACCTCGACGAATTGATCGATCGCGCCTGCATCCAGGAACTCGATGGCCTTGATTTCACGGCGGAAGCGAAAGCCACGCTGATTGCCAGCGCCGACGGCGATGGCCGCAAGCTGTTGAACAACCTAGAAATCGTCGCCCGCGCCGCTGCCGCCAACGAACAGCAGGAAGTCGATGACGCCTTGCTTGCTTCCGCCCTCGCGGAAAACCTGCGCCGCTTCGACAAAGGCGGCGATGCTTTCTATGACCAGATATCCGCCTTGCACAAGTCGGTGCGTGGCTCGAATCCCGATGCCGCGCTGTACTGGTTCGTGCGTATGTTGGACGGCGGCGCTGATCCGCGTTACCTCGCACGTCGCATCATCCGCATGGCATCGGAAGATATCGGTCTGGCCGATCCGCGCGCCTTGCGTCTGTCGCTGGATGCGGCCGAGGTGTATGAACGGCTCGGCTCGCCGGAAGGCGAACTGGCGCTGGCCGAGGCGGTGGTGTATCTCGCCTGCGCCGCCAAGTCGAATGCGGTGTACAAGGCTTACAACGCAGCGCGCGCCTTCGTCGCCAAGGACAAGTCGCACGGTGTGCCGGAGCATTTGCGCAACGCACCGACCAAGTTGATGAAGGAACTCGGCTACGGCAAGTTGTACCGTTATGCGCACGACGAACCGGATGCTTATGCGGCAGGAGAAACGTATCTGCCCGATGGGATGCGCGAGCCGGGCTGGTATCAGCCAGTGCCAAGAGGTCTAGAAATAAAAATTGCTGAAAAACTCGCTCTTCTGCGGAAGTTGGATGAAAAAGCGGGTAAAAAATAAAGACAACTAAATTCAAGAAACGTGTAGCTGGTTTAGATGCCAGTGAATCAGAAAACGACAAATATATGCCAACACTTCACTGGGTCGGAAAAAACAAGGTGGTCAACCATCACCATGATGTGCCATTCCGTTTGCTGGATAAGAAATACAGCTTCACAGCAAATGAAGGCACGCCTGCCAATTCCACAAACAACCGCATCATTCATGGTGACAACCTGGAAGCCTTGAAGAGCCTTCTACCTGAGTTTGAAGGCAAGGTGAATTGCATCTACATTGATCCACCTTACAACACGGGTAATGAAGGCTGGGTGTACAACGATGCCGTGAATGATCCCAAGATCAAGAAATGGCTTGGTCAAGTAGTAGGCAAAGAAGGTGAAGACTTAAGCAGACACGATAAGTGGCTGTGCATGATGTATCCACGCCTGAAATTGCTACATCGTTTGTTGGCTGATGATGGGGTGATTTTTGTTTCGATTGATGACAACGAACAAGCAAATTTGAAATTGTTAATGGATGAGATTTTTGGCTCTACAAAGATGCTTGCGGACTTTGTATGGCGAACTGATGGGAATTTTGACAATCAGGCAAAAATCAAGATTTGCCATGAATATGTTTTGTGTTACTGCAAAAAACCAGATAAGTTTGAACATCCACCAGTTATTGATCCAAGTGTCAAAGATGGAAGCAAGCTGTTTCGCCCAATAATTAGAAACACCATTGTTAAAAACGGTCCTAAAAATCCAATGTCAGAAATTACGCTTCCAGCGGGATTTCCTGCTGATTTTGTTGAAGGTGTGATTGACAAGAGAAGCGACATTTGGCCAAGAATTCACAGCAAATGTAAAGTTGTAGACTCAAAGTTGGTTGGGAGTGTGGTTTTTGAAAGTGGCTGGAGTTCTTTGTCTCTTTTGAAAGAATTCATAGAATCGGATTTTCAGCCTGTATTGGATACCAAGGGGCAACAGACCACATTCGTACTTACTCAATCTGGTGCGATTGAATCGATCAAGAAACGTGATAAACCTAGTCATGTAATCAGCACTCTGTCTGCTTTGGGAAACACACAATCCATGTCGGCACAATTGGCGGAAATATCCATTAATTTTGATTATCCGAAACCAAATGATTTCGTTGGATACTTGATTAGTATGCTTGGCGAAAACTGCGAGATAGTTCTTGATTCTTTCGCAGGTTCAGGGACTACTGCCCATGCAGTCTTAAAGCTGAATGCTCGAGATGGTTGCAATCGTCGTTTCATCCTATGTGAAATGATGGATTACGCAGAGACCATCACTGCTGAACGGGTTCGCCGTGTCATTAACGGATATGGCGAAGGCAACAAGGCAGTTGAAGGCACAGGCGGCGGATTTGATTTCCACACCGTTGGAACCGCTCTGTTCAAAGAGGACAAGAACCTCAATGAAGATGTGGGTGCGGATGCCATTAGAGATTATGTCGCCTACACAGAAAGCATCCCTGCCGAGAAACGGTTTATC
>JAFECY010000217.1 GCA_018241865.1 Pseudomonadota bacterium
TTCAAGCGGCGCAGGTAAATTAAATCCAGAAAATTCCAGATGGATGACGCGACGTTGTACGTCCGATTCTGTTTTGCGCGAGGTGTGCAGCAAAAGTGGGCGCATCAACAGTACATCGCCAGCTTGAGCAGCGCACAGATGCTGGCCAAAATGTGCAACGGTCGCTGTTGTTTCTTCTGATCTTATCCGACCGCAACGATGTGATCCGGGGGCAACCCATAAGGCACCATTATTCGCGTTGGCATCATCGAGATGAATGCGTACTGTCAACATCTGCTCAAGCAAGGTGGGTGGTGGCTGTACATGTGGCACGCCTTCTTTTTCCGACCAAGCGACGAAACCCGAGATGTCGAAGCGCGAACGCACTGCAATCGATAAATCCTGATGCCATGTCACGTTCCAGTTCGTGTCACGGTTTTTGTTGAACAGGATGGAACGCACCAGTCGCGCTTTTGCGCCAAGTACGGGCTCTACTAAAGAACGTATCGCCGGTGAATGGGCCAGTGCATGTGCAGCAATTGATTTCTGCACGATGCTGCGGATGCCAACGGGCGCATTATTCTGCAACTGGAAAGATGGTTCGTTCGCAAGCAAGCTGATTTCGTTCTGAGTCAGCACACTAGGGACGATGGCATAGCCATTGTTTTCAAGTGACGCCTTCAGCGCCGCATTCATTTCTTCACCAACACCCGCCCCGTTGGCACCAGCGGCGCGGCGCGGGCGCAATGGGCGGGCTGGTCGTCGAAGAACATGTGCGGCTTGAATGCGGCTAGCACGTCCGACTTCGCCACGCCGCCCATGAAGAAAGTTTCGTCGATGGCGATGTCCCAGGCGCGCAGGGTGCGGATGACGCGCTCGTGCGCCGGTGAGGAGCGGGCGGTGACTAGCGCGGTGCGGATCGGCGCGGCGCGGCCGTCGGGCGACTTGAAGTTGTGCTGGATGTAGGCCAGCGCTTTCAGTAAACGTGCGAAAGGGCCGGCCGACATGGGATTTTTCGCATTGTCGCGCTCGTGTTTTTCAAACGCTTCGATGCCGTGTTGCTGGAAGATGCGTTCTGATTCGTCGGAAAAAATCACGGCGTCGCCGTCGAAGGCGATGCGAATCTGATCCAGTTCCTCGAAGGCGTTGTCCGGCTTCTGGTACAGCAAGGCGGCAGCGACGCCGGAATCGATGGCGGCTTGCACGTCGTCTTCGTGCAGCGACAAAAACAGACTGACGTTGAAGGCTTGTAGGTAGGGTGCCAGCGATGCGCCGCCGGAAAGCGCAGCGCGGGTGATGTCGAGGCCGTAATGGTCGATCGAATTGAAAATCCGCATCGACGTCTCGGACGAATTGCGCGACATGATGACGACTTCGACCAGCCGCTGGTTTTCGGCCAGAGTATTTAGTTTCAGCAACGCCCGCACCAACGCGAAACCTGCGCCGGCTTTGAGAATTTCGTTTTCATTATCGAGCTGGTGCTGGCGATAGGCATCCAGCCCTTGCGTGCGGAAAATGTTTTCCTCGATCTCAAGATCGAACAGCGCGCGTGAGGAAATGCCGATGACGAGGAGTTTGTCGAGCGAGAAAGGCATGAGTAAAAATCCGGTGAAAATGGCAAGGGAATGCGGCTCATTATAGAGTGCATTGACCATCTATCCACAGCAAGCTTGAGCCGGCCGCGATATTGGTGCATGCTGCGGCCATCATGTCCATTCCCACCCATGCGCCGCTGCCGGTGCGCGCCGGCGTCGCTCCCAGTTTCGTCTGTCTGCCGCACGCCGGCTGGTCTGATGTGCTGTCCTTTCTAGTCGAACGTTTTCCTGCTGTTGCTGCCGAGGCGTGGCGCGCACGCATGGCGCGCGGTGATGTGGTCGATCAACATGGCGCGCGTCTGCAGCCGGACAGCCAGTGCCGACATGGACTCATCATCTACTACTACCGCGAACCGGTAGCCGAGACGCCGATCCCGTTTGCTGAAACCATCCTCTACCGCGATGCGCATCTGCTGGCGGTCGATAAACCGCACTTCCTGCCGGTGACGCCGGGCGGCCGCTTTCTGCAAGAGACCCTGTTGGTGCGTTTGAAGCGCGCCACCGGCATTGCCGACCTAGCGCCGATCCACCGGCTCGACCGCGAAACCGCCGGCGTGGTGTTGCTCTCCTGCGATCGCACCACGCGCGGCGCTTACCAAGCATTGTTCCGTGATCGCGCAGTTGAAAAAATCTACGAGGCGCTGGCACCGACTGCGCCGCATTTGCAATTCCCGCTATTGCGCCGTAGCCGCATGGTTGATGGCACGCCTTTCTTTCGCATGCAGGAAACTGCTGGCGAGCCGAATGCCGAAACGGCGATCGATGTCATCGAACAGCGCGGCGAATGGACGCTATATCGCCTGTGTCCTGCCACCGGCAAACGTCACCAGTTGCGGGTGCACATGGCGGCGCTTGGCATCCCGATACGCAACGACGCTTTTTATCCAGTAGCGTTGCCGGACAAAGGCGACGACTTTTCGCAGCCGCTGCAATTGCTGGCGCGGGAAATTGCGTTTGTCGATCCGCTTAGTGGGGAGGGCAGGCGGTTTGCTAGCGGGCGGAGTTTGACGTTGGGAATTCCGGCGCGTGATCTGCATTCTCCACATGATCCAAGTCCGGCCGCCGCCACGGATCCACATGCGTCATCAGGTTGAGCACGCGATGGTGTTGTAGCACGCGCAGACGCGCGGCGACGGCGATGTCGTGGCCGGCTTCGACGGTGATGGTGGCATCGACTTCGATGTGGGCATCGACCACGATCATGTCGCCCATCTTGCGGGTGCGTACGTCGTGCACATTTTTTACGCCCGGCGTGTCGAGCAGGGTGCGACGGATGGCGGCGACTTCCTGTTCATCGACCGAACGATCCATCAGATCGTGCAACGCGTCCCAGCCAAATTTCCAGCCCATCCTGACGATCATCAGGCCAACCACCAGCGCGGCGATCGGGTCGAGGATAGGGTAACCGGCTAGATTGCCGATGATGCCGATGCCGACCACCAGCGACGAGGCGGCGTCCGAGCGTGCATGCCAAGCGTTTGCCACCAGCATGCTCGACTTGACGCGTTTGGCTGCCGCCAGCATGTAGCGGAACAACAGCTCCTTGGCGACGAGCGCGCCGCCAGCCACCCAGAGCGCCGTGATGTGGACGTTTGGTATGCCGTCGGGATTTTGCAGCTTGTTGAAAGCCGACCACAGCATGCCCATGCCGACTGCTAGCAATAAGATGCCCAGTGCCAGCGAGGCGGCGGTCTCGAAGCGTTGATGGCCGTAGGGATGATCTTCATCGGCATCTTTCTTGCCGAGATAGCCAGCCGCCAGTACGACAAAATCGCCGAGCAAGTCAGATAAAGAGTGGATGCCGTCGGCGATCAGCGCTTGCGATTTCGCCAGAACGCCGATGACGATTTGCACAGTACTGAGAAAAATATTGACGCCGACACTGACCCAAGTGCTGCGCGCGGCAGCGGCTGCGCGTTGCGCGAGGCTGTGTGGATCGTCTTCTGTTTCGCTGGCGGGAGTGTGGTAGTGCATGGTGCTGGTTTTTTGGAGTGGGTAATGGAAACAACGGGGGAACGACGGAAAAATTATCTGCACGCACTCTTCTTCAAAGTTGGGAGAGGACACACAGGGTGTGCGACTGCCAAGTGTCGTCTGCTGCGTGATTGCGCATTTTTACTAGTGCGAGATTACCATGCGCTGCTGTCCGTCGTCGCCCCATAACAAGCATGCCTTACAATGCCGGCTGCATTGCGACCGCCATTTATCCATCTTCCCGCTGACACCATGAGCATCCGCCTCACCCTCGATCGTCTCTTGCAATCACAAGGTTTCGGTAGCCGCAAATACTGCCGCGAATTGATCGCCGATGGCGAAGTCGCAATCGATGGTGCAGTCATCACCGATTATCGCGCTGCTTTCGCCACCGCTGGTTTGACGTTCACCATCTTCGAGGAAAAATGGACTTACCGCGAGCATGTGTACATCGCGCTCAACAAGCCGGCCAATTTTGAATGTTCGCGCAAACCGAGCCATCATCCCGGCGTATTGAGCTTGTTGCCGGAACAGTTTTCTTGGCGCGACGTGCAGCCGGTCGGTCGGCTCGATCATGACACGACTGGCTTGCTGTTGATGTCGGACGACGGTCCTTTCATACACGCGCAGTCATCGCCCAAGCGGCATGTGCCCAAACTGTATCGCGCCACCACGCAGGAGCCGATTACGCAGCAATTGCTGACGCAATTGTTGGTGGGCGTGCAATTGCACGACGAGCCAGCACCGCTGGCGGCGTTGTCTTGCGTTGCGGTTGGTGAACACCAGCTCGACATTGTGTTGGAACAAGGGAAATATCATCAAGTCAAGCGTATGCTGGCGGCGGCCGGTAATCATTGCAGTGCGCTGCGTCGTATCGCCATCGGTGGATTGACCTTAGAGGCGCTGGGGCTGGGCGAAGGCGAGTGGTGTTACTTGGATGCGGAACACTTGTCTTTGCTGAACGCGAAACGTGAGGAATAGACCATCGCATTTCAAAAATGAAATGTGTTCTCGGCAATTATGCCGTTCGTCGCCGCACGATTGCGATCGTGCATGTCGCGGACTATACTTTTTTCGTAGTCCTTTTCTCTGCCAGTCGGTAGAGTGTCATGCAGGTGCGCGTTAGCCGGGATCGGCGATGTCAGTGCCGCATGAAATCCTTCCCCTTAGTGGGGAAGATGAGGATGGGTTCGTGATAAACATCGTGAACCCATCCCTTCCTTGTTTTTGCGGCATCGGGTGTTTTCCGCTTGCGCGGAAAGCGAGTGTTTTTTTGCTCATTTTTTTGTTTATTCATGGCGACGCATTCCAAGGTACAAACAAGCGACAAAGAACATTTCACCGGATACCTCGCCATCGTTGCCATGCTGGGTCTGGTTGCCTCGCTCGCGGCTGCGTGGTTTTACCTGCAATCGCAGCCGCGCATCGAGCCGCGCGCCGCCTTCGTCGATACCGGGCCGATGGTGGTGTCGATCGATGGCTACAACATCGCCACGCGGATGGCGGTGCAGACGAGCAAGGCTGATGGTGATTGGGCGAACAGCAATCGCAGCGCGCTGATTCAAGTGTTGAATCATGCGCTGGCGACGAGTAATCCCAAAACTTTGTTGACGCCGCAGGGTTTGCAA
>JAFECY010000218.1 GCA_018241865.1 Pseudomonadota bacterium
CCACGCGCAATGCGCGCAACGGCTGGTTGTTTACCCGCTTCGGCGACATCAAAATCAAAAACGCCCGCTACAAGGACGATGCGGAACCGCTGGATGCGAGCTGCGGTTGCTACGCTTGCCGAAATTTTTCACGGGCTTACTTGCATCACCTGCACCGTGCCGGCGAAATCCTCGGCGCGCGGCTGAATACCATTCACAACTTGTTTTATTACCTGCAATTGATGCGTGAAATGCGCGATGCGATTGATGCCGGCCAGTTTGCTGCGTTTGTCGTGCGTTTTCAGAGCGAGCGGGCGCGCGGCGTTTAGAGTCTGTTCCGGTGCTAGAATGCCGGGTTGTTCAAATTTTTACTTACTTGTTTACTGGAGTGCAACGTGTTCATTTCCAATGCCTACGCTCAAGGGGCGGCAGCCCCGTCCGGCCCGGAAGGGTTTCTCGGCAGTCCGATGATTTTTTTCATCTTGATGTTCGTGGTCATGTATTTCTTCATGATTCGTCCGCAAATGAAGCGCCAGAAAGAGCAAAACGCCATGATGGGCGCGCTGGCCAAGGGCGATGAAGTCGTCACCAACGGCGGCATGCTCGGCAAAGTGACTAAAGTGAGCGATGCCTACGTTACGCTGGATGTCGCCAACGGCACCGAAGTCATCGTACAAAAGAATGCGATCGCCACCCTGCTGCCCAAAGGCACGATCAAGGCGCTGTAATACCGGCTGACCCGCGCGATGCGGGTCGCTTGTTTTTTCACCGGACTGAATCCCATGAACCGTTATCCGATTTGGAAGTACATCATCATCGCCGTTGCATTGGTGTTCGGCGTGTTGTACACCCTGCCTAATTTCTTCGGCGAATCGCCGGCTCTGCAAATCAGCAGCGCCAAGATCACGCAAAAAATCACCACGGATACTTTGTCGCTGGTGGAAAACGCCTTGAAGAAAGGCGATATCAAGGCCGACAACGTGGCCTTTGAAACCAATGGCGTCCAAGGCACGGTGCGCGCGCGCTTCTTGGATACCGATACCCAGTTCAAGGCCAAGGCACTGTTGGACAAAGAATTGAACACCGATCCGAGCGATCCCGCTTACTCGGTTTCCTTCAATTTGTTGCCCAACACGCCGTCTTGGTTGCAGTTCATTCACGCCGCGCCGATGTATCTCGGCCTCGACTTGCGCGGCGGTGTGCACTTCCTGATGCAGGTCGATGCCAAAGCAGTGCTGAGCAAGCGTGTGCAAGGCATTCAATCCAGCGTGCGCAGCATTTTGCGTGATGAAAAAGATGTGCGCCATGCCGGCATCAGCCGCAATGGCGACACGATCGAAGTCAAGTTTTACGATGCCGCCACCCGCGCTAAGGCACGCGCGGTGCTGCAATCGAAGCTCAATGAAATTGCGCTGGCCGACGGCGACGACAACAAACTGCTGGTGACGCTGCGCCCGGAAACGCTCAAGTCCACGCTCGATGAAGGGGTGCAGCAAAACATCAAAACTCTGTCCAATCGCGTCAACGAATTGGGCGTGGCCGAGCCGGTGATTCAACGTCAGGGCGCGGATCGCATCGTGGTCGAGTTGCCCGGTGTGCAGGACGTGGATCGCGCCAAGAAAATCATCGGCCGCACTGCGACTTTGGAAGTGCGTCTGGTTGATGAATCGGTTACGCGCGGCACCGAAGAAAACGCCGCCGTTCCCTTCGGTTCGGAACTGTTCAAAGGCAACCGCACCGGCGCAGTGATTTTGTACAAAGAACCGATCATCACCGGCGACTACATCTCCAGCGCTTCCGCCAGTTTCGATCAGAATCAGCAACCTTCGGTATCGATCGACCTGAACGGTGACGGTGGCCGCAAAATGCGTGAAGCCACCCGCGACAGGATCGGCAAGTCGATGGCGATCGTTTTGTTCGAGCGCAACAAGGGCGAGGTGTTGACGGTGGCGACCATTCGCGACGAGCTCGGCTCGCGCTTCCAGATCACCGGCATGGGTTCGGCCGAAAATGCCAATGACTTGGCGTTGCTGCTGCGCGCCGGTTCGCTGGCCGCACCGATGGAAATCATCGAGGAACGCACCATCGGCCCGCAACTCGGTGCTGACAACATCAAAAAAGGTTTCGATTCGACCCTGTACGGTTTCGCCGCCATTGCCGTGTTCATGGTGATCTATTACATGTTGTTTGGTTTCTTCAGCGTGTTTTCGCTGGCGATCAATCTGTTGTTGTTGGTGGCGATTTTGTCGCGCATGCAAGCGACCTTGACCCTGCCCGGCATGGCGGCAATTGCCTTCACGCTCGGTATGGCGATCGACGCCAACGTGCTCATCAATGAACGTATTCGTGAAGAGCTACGCAAAGGCAACACGCCGCAGAAAGCGATTGCCGACGGCTTCGATCACGCGTGGGCCACCATTCTCGATTCCAACGTCACGACCCTGATCGCCGGTTTGGCGCTGCTGGCTTTTGGCTCTGGCGCGATTCGCGGTTTCGCTGTGGTGCATTGCTTGGGCATCGCGACCTCGATCTTTTCATCGGTCTTCGTGTCGCGCGGCATCGTCAACCTTTGGTATGGCCGTCGCAAGAAGCTCACGACACTGGCGATCGGACAAGTCTGGAAGCCGGCCGAAAACTAAGGTTAAATTTTACCCATCCCCACCCCGGCTCTCCCCTTGAAAGGGGGGGCAGGATGGTGGAAGCGGCAAGGCCGCTGCCACAGCACAGGACCGAGAGAACAACATGGAATTATTCCGCATCAAAAAAGACATTCCCTTCATGCGTCATGCGTTGATCTTCAACGTGATTTCGGCGCTGACCTTCGTTGCTGCTGTGTTCTTCCTGATGCACAGGGGTTTGCATCTGTCGATTGAATTCACCGGCGGCACGGTGATGGAAGTCGCCTACCCACAGGCGGCGAATCTGGAAACGATCCGCGCCACGGTCGAGAAACAGGGCTTTGCCGACACGCAAGTGCAGAGTTTCGGCACCGCGCACGACGTCATCATTCGTCTGCCGGCGCAGAAAGACATCAACTCCGCGCAATTGAGCGAAAAGGTACTCGCTGCCCTGAAAACGCAGGATCCTGAGGTCAAGCTGCAGCGCGTCGAATTCGTCGGCCCGCAGGTCGGCGACGAACTGACGCACGACGGCTTGAAGGCGTTGGCCTTTGTGGTGATCGGCATCGTGATCTACCTCGCCTTCCGTTTCGAGTGGAAATTCGCGGTGGCAGCCATCATCGCCAACCTGCACGACGTCATCATCATTCTCGGTTTCTTTGCTTTCTTCCAGTGGGAGTTTTCGCTGACAGTGTTGGCGGCGGTGCTGGCGGTATTGGGTTATTCAGTCAACGAATCGGTGGTGGTGTTTGATCGGGTACGTGAAACCTTCCGTGACCGTCGTTTCGGTAAACTCACCACACCGGAAGTGTTGAACCACGCCATTACCAGCACGATTTCGCGTACCGTCATCACTCACGGCTCGACTCAGATGATGGTGCTGTCGATGCTGCTGTTCGGCGGCGCGACCCTGCATTATTTCGCGGTGGCGCTGACTATCGGCATTTTGTTTGGTATCTATTCTTCGGTGTTTGTGGCGGCGGCGATGGCGATGTGGCTGGGCGTCAAGCGCGAAGACTTGATTAGGCCAATCAAGGAAGGCGCGGATACCGACGGCGCAGTGGTTTGAACTGAGATACGAGTAAAACAAAAACCGGCGCGAGCCGGTTTTTGTTTTTATGCTGCGACTACTTCAACGATGTAGTTTGGCGGTGACGTTATCGAGTTGCGTTTTCAATCGCGCC
>JAFECY010000219.1 GCA_018241865.1 Pseudomonadota bacterium
ATGGGCCTTCTTTCCCGATTTGTCTTGCACATCCTTGGCCACGGCGTCGGATGCCTGGTCATGCTTATGGATGTGGTGGCCGAAATGCTGTGCCGCTTTGCCTTCTTCATGCTGGCAATAGCCACCCACCGCCGCCCAGGCAAACTGGAACGGCAGAATGGCCAGCAACAGGATCAGGATAAATCGTTTCATCGAGGTGATCATAACATGGGCGTTTGATAAGGCAGCGATCTGGATCAGGCGGTCTTGAGTTCCGTATAGGCATGCCGAACCACGGTTCTGGCCGCCGTTACACCCAATAGGCCCATGATCGTCGCCACGCCCAAGTCAGGCCAGCCGCTACCGGTACCGAATACACCCAATGCCGCCAGCATCACCGCGATGTTGCCGATGGCGTCATTGCGGCTGCATAGCCATACCGAGCGCATATTGGCGTCACCGTTGCGGAATGCATAGAGCAGAATCGCGACTGAAACATTGACAATCAGCGCCAGAAAGCCAATCAGGCCCATCGTGCTCGCTTCCGGCACCACGCCCTTCGCCAAATGCATGGCTGTGACAGCCAAAATGAACAAGCCATAGCCGCCCATTGTCAGGCCCTTGATGAAGGCCGTGCGAGAGCGCCACACCGGCGCCAACGCCAGGACGAACAGCGACAAGCCGTAATTGGCGGCGTCCCCGAAAAAATCGACCGCATCGGCCAGCAACGACACCGATCCGGCCTGCCAGCCGCCCGCCAATTCGACGATAAACATTCCCGCATTGGCGAACAAAGCAATCCACAAGACGCGGCGATAACGCGGATCAACGGGCGGATTTTCAGCGGAGCAACTACTATTGCAGCAATCGGGCATCACGATTCCTTTTTCGGTATAGTTGCATTACACACCCTATAGCTACTACAGGGTCAAGCACCTTGAAAGGAAAGCGATGACAACGTTGTTGAAGATCGGCGAACTGGCCAAGCAGACAGGTTCTCAGGTGGAGACTATCCGCTATTACGAGCGGGAAGGCTTGCTGGCTGCGCCATCACGCTCGGAAGGCAACTATCGCCTATATGGCACCGCTCATGTTGAACGGTTGCAATTCATTCGCCATTGCCGGTCGCTTGACATGACTCTCGGCGAAATTCGGGCGTTGCTCGCTTTTCGCGATGCGCCCGAGCAAAATTGCGGCGCCGTTAATGATTTACTCGACGAGCATATTGGTCATGTTGCGCACCGCATTGCCGAGTTGCAGGCGTTGGAAAAGCAGCTCAAGAGCTTAAGAGGTTTATGTCGCCGGACAAAGGCGGCTAAGGATTGCGCCATTTTGCAAACCTTGTCCAAGCAGGAAAATGGGCACGTCGCCAAGCGCGGATCACACGGCCCTGGCTGCCACTAACGGGCTGGTTTGAAGCGTGTTGCATTGACTCCCAAAAACCGGCGGTCATTTTTCTTGCACCATCGTTTATTTACTCTTGAGCACCGGCCGCACCGACCTGGACCTGCGGTGTAATACGCGCACGCATCTCTTCGTAGACTTCAACGCCCACACCTTCGGCCACCTCTAGCGACACGCATAATGCAAACGGCACGCTCTCGACCAAATCGCCTGCATCGGCGGCGCAATTGACCTTGCACACAAAACGGTCACCGTCGACGAAAGCCAGGGCATTGTCACCCTCCAGAACTTCATGCTGCAAAGTGCCTTTTTTCGCTTGCTGCCAGTCGGCCTCCATGCGTGCCACGCCAAGCGGGTCGGAAGGTGGGGCGATCCACAAACGGGCTCGCCGGTAGGCTTGGTGGGCGGCGTTGGTGGGAGACAGCCAAGCCAATGTCACGGTCAATCTGCGCCACAGCACTTTGGCATTCAAGCCAGGCGGCAATGGCGCGCTAAATGCATACGCCTGATCCTTGGTCAATTCGCCTATACCCACCATCGTCGCGCGTTCTTCGGTACAAAAGAGCGCACGTTCGGAATCGACCTTGCCGTAGCCCATCCATCTTGATGCAAGAAGCTTCAATTCGCGCTTATCCAGTTCGGGCATCAGTGCTCCCAGGCGATCGAAACTGTCGCCCCAGCGCGCGCCATGAGCGACGATCGCCTTCAGGAGCACGGCGTCAAATCGGGACGGCAAGCGTTCAGGATAGGCTGCCCGCAAAGCCTCAATGACGTCGAATGCCTTGGCCGCATGCCGGCTGGCGAGTGCTGCGGCGTTGCTGGTGCCGCGCGTATATCGCGTGTTGCCGGCGGCGTCCGGCAGCACCGCTACTCGGTGGCCGGGTGCGGCGCTGGTTTTCCACAAAGGACGCACGGTAGTAGATTCGGGCGGCCCGGCGATTTGTTCACTATGCAGCATCCGACCGCCCGGAAATAGCAGGTCCGGTTTGACCGCGCGCCGAAAGCCGTAGCCGATCCTGGAATATGGGCTGATCCCAGCCGCTTCAAACAAATCATAGCGGCCGGGGAACACCGGAAATTGCGCCGCATCGGCATGAAAGGCGCCAACTGTCAGGCCATTCAATGCCTCAGCCGGCACCAACAGCGGCCGTGTTATCGATTGGCCAAGATGAGATTGCAACGCAAGGGTATGCCTTTCTTCCGGAGGAAGTCCAGCCAGGGATTCGCGTGGCGTAGGCAGCGTCAATTCCTGCGCATGGTTGCCGGCGCTGATCACGAATAGCACTTGGTATTTGAAAGCAAGCCAGTCCAGAAGCCTAGCCCAGGGCGACAAGGCTCGGTCAAATGGACGGTCCGCGTCACCCAGCGACAGGTTGATGATGCGAACCGTCGGCGCAGCAGCCGGTTCATCGCCGTCGCCTTCGAAGATCCGTCTGATCGCTCGGTGCATCAAGTCGATCAGCAACACATCGTCCGGCGTGGCTTCTCCGCGGGGCGCATCGGGGCTATGCGGGTCTGGGCGCATCACCGGACGAACATAGATGGGTCGTGCAAGCGGCGCTTCGCCGGCATCAAGGTCACCCAAAGCAATCAGGGACGCCATGCTGGTCCCATGGACGCGCTCTTGCGCCGGGTAAGTCGCTTCCCAGCCATCGGGGTCTTCCACGGTTAGCCGACCAGCTAGAAGCGGATGGTTTTGCAAAGGCAAACCGTCCAGGAGCGCCACGACGGGCTCACCTGCAACGGCGGCTGCCACGGGCGCCTGGTCCATGAGTGCCGAATCGTCGTCCGCACGCGGCACGGCTGCCTGGCCTTGCGGCCGGAAAAACATGATTCGGTCCGACATCACCAGTTCTGGCGGCGCATCGGCCAACAATTGTTCCACCGCAGCGGCCGGCATCTCGACCAACATGCCATGGTAGGCAATGTCGTCGATGACGGTGCGGCTCAACACGCGCCCACCCAGTGCGGTAACTAGATCGCTGACTTCGCTGCGTGCCGCGTCATTTTTCTCGGCAGACGCAAAATGCCATATCTCGATTTCAAAGCGGATCGGATCCACGCCAGCGTCGATCTTGTTGCGCCAATATTGCCGCACGTCGGGCTCCAGGCGATCCTGTACGCTCCAGTAGCGCACGTGCTTTAACTGCTCAAAAACGTGCTTCCATGGGGCGAGGCCTCTGGCAAACGTGACACTGGTGTCCTGCTGATAGCGGTTCCATAACGAGAGAACTTGCGTCAACGCTTCTTGATTGGTGCCGACCAAGAACAGCCGTCCAGACAAGGACTTTTCCGGATCATCCGCAACATAGAAGTCTTCATCCGGTGAAATGTCTTCTTCGGCGGCCTCGAACAGCCACTCCAACCCAGAAACTTTTTTGACGGCCTTGAAGAAGTCCTTTACGTCGCCCACGGTTTCAAAGACGATCACGAGTTCAGGATCCCGTCCGGGCGCGGTCTGCTGCAGCTGCAGACGCTTGGCGTCGAACGTGTTTTGCAACGCCTGAAATTTCGGCCCAATGCGAACGCGCTGGCGTTCGATCGGCGGACGTTGCACGGTGGTTCTACCGGGAGTCAGGCCGTCGCGTTGGGTGGAGGTTACGGTCGGAAGAAGAAGGTATGGATAGCGTTGATCGGCCATTGGTCCCCGGCGATTGATTTTCGTTTTTATTATTCAGCGGCCGCCCGATGCTGCCATTGTCGCAAGCGATCGTTGATGATGGTCTTCAAATTGGAATTCGGTAGCCCGAGCACATAGCGGCGGTGGACATCCTCGCAGAATTGCTCGAGATCGGAAAAGCTGTTCACCTTGAGACGCTTAGCCAGCATTTTAGGCGTCACACCAAGTGGGGTGCCCAGATTCTTCTGGAAACGGTCAAACCAGGCTTCCTTCTGTGCTTCGGTAGGTGCCGGCAATGTCAGTCTCAGCTGAAAACGACGCCAGACGGCGCGGTCCAGTAACTCGGAATGGTTGGTCGCAGTTACTACGACTACGTGGCTGGGCAATGCATCGATTTGCAGCAGCAGCGAGCTGACCACGCGCTTGATTTCTCCGGTTTCATGCGTATCGCCGCGCTCCTTGCCCAACGTGTCGAATTCGTCGAAAAAGAGCACACATTCATGGGTGCGGGCAAAATCAAAGAGCTTCTTCAAGCGACCGCTGGTCTCGCCCAAAAAGCTGCCAATGACCGCTTCGTAGCGCACGACCAACAACGGCATCATCAATTCGGTGGCGATCGCTTCAGCCACCGATGTTTTGCCGTTGCCGGGCGGGCCGGACAGCAGCAGGCGGTGGCGTGGCTCCAGGCCGTAGGAGCGTAGCAGATCCCGCCGGTGCTGCTCTTCAATCACTTCGCGGATTGCCGAGCGTGGCGCATCTTCCAACAGCAGGGAATCGAGAGTGCGACGGGGTTCGATCTCGAACAGCAAACCGCCATGTCCGCCGTCGAAGCTGCGCACCACCTCGGGTGCACGCGGACGAGCGGTCGC
>JAFECY010000021.1 GCA_018241865.1 Pseudomonadota bacterium
AACTAGCCTGCGAGGCGTTGGCGGAAGCCGGCAACAGTTCCTTGCTCCCCGATATAGAAGTGGTCGAACTCTCGCCCGCCGATAGCGTGCAAGCTTGGGCCGAAGCGCAGCGTGGCGCGCGTGAACTGGCCGAGCGTGGTTATTTCAATCCGACTGGAAAATTGCACGTCGCGCGCCATGAGGCCGGTGCCGATGTCAACCGCGTGCTGTTCGTCGAGGACGACAATACCACTGCCAAGGTGCTGGAATTTTTGCTTGCCGAAAACGGTTTCCAAGGCGTGCGCGCCGCCACAGCCGCCGCCGCTTACGCCGAACTGCAGGCGTCACCGTTGCCGGACGTGGTGCTGCTCGATGTGCATTTGCCGGACGCGGATGGCTTTGACATTCTGCGCCACATCCGCAGCACGCCGGCGCTGCGCGACTTGCCGGTGGTGATGGTGACTGCACAGATCAGCGACGAAGATGTGTTGATTGGTTTGAAGGAAGGGGCGGACGGCTACATCTTCAAACCCTTCCGGTGGCAGACTTTGCACGCTTGTATCGAGAAGGTGCTGTAGGCGGGCTTGCGGTCGAATACAAGGCGAAAAATTTTTTAACCACGGCGCACACGGCGAGCACGGCGAAAACCGAATCCCCTTCCCTTCAAGGGGGGACGGGCAAATCGCGCAAACGTCTTAATTCATCTCTATCTCGACCTTGAAGGGGAAGGCATCCTCAAGATTTTCGCTGTGCTCGCCGTGGTTAATAAATCTTCAGTAAAACACCGCCAGCCAAACCGTATCCCCCTCCGCTGCCGTTGCTTCCACCCGGTGCCGCGCGTGTGCGGGAATAACGAGGCAATCGCCCGGCTGCAATGGCACCAAGCGGTCGCCGTGTTCGAAACGCAGTGTCGCTTGTCCCTGCAATAGCGCTACCCATTCATGCTGTTCCTGCTCGTACCAGAACCCCGGCGGTGAGCGATGGCCGCGCGAGACGATGCGTTCGATCCGTACTTGCTCTGACGACGCCAACAGTTGTACGAATTCTTGCGGCAACGTGTCGGGAATGTCGCGGTAAAGATTGGTGGGTTGATTCATTGGCGGCTCTTTTCATTTCACGTGGCGCTGCACAACACATGATTGTCCGGCGCATCTATACTGGATCAGGTTTTTATTCGACGATGACATCATGACTACCCTGAGCAAATCCGACATCCGCTTGCGCCCGCTGGAGCGCAACGACTTGCACTTCGTTCACCAGATCAACAACAACAGCAGTATCATGCGTTACTGGTTCGAGGAGCCGTATGAAGCGTATGTCGAACTGGTGCAATTGTACGATCGCCACATTCACGATCAGAGCGAGCGTCGCTTCATCATCGAAGACAGCGAAGGCGAGATGGTCGGCTTGGTCGAATTGGTGGAGATCAACTACATCCACCGCCGCGCCGAATTTCAAATCATCATCGCGCCGGCTTTTCAGAATCGAAAATATGGCGAGCGCGCTACTCGGCTGGCGGTCAAGTACGCCTTCGGCGTGCTCAACTTGTACAAGCTCTACTTGTTTGTCGATAAAGAAAACAAAGCGGCGATTCACATTTACGAAAAATGCGGCTTCATGCTCGAAGGGGCATTGATCCGCGAATTTTTCGTCAATGGCATCTACCGCGACGCTATCCGCATGTGCATGTTTCAGGCCGATTATCTGGCCACCCGCGGCGAATAATCATTCTCCCCCGACGTGCGGTTGTTGCGAAGATTCAGCGATGATGTTCAATCAACGTCAGCGCCACGCGCCGCGCTTCAACTTCGGCGGCTTCCTGCGTTGAAAAAATCGTTTCGACCGACACATGCTGCGTCGGGAAAATGCTATTGCGATGCATCGGATTGTGCGAGGGGCCGTACACGGTGACATACGCGCCCCAACCTTCTTTCTCCGGCAAGTGCACGCCTTCGAATTCGATCTCGTATTCGCCGATGGTTTCAACGCCCATTGTTGCCTCCTTGGCTCCGGGTCAGTGGGACGGCATGCGTTTTCGGAGCGGATATGCTATGGTAATCCCATCGTCGGCTCGTTGCCAATCAACGAGCAATTCACCGCACTCATGGGGAATAACATGCCAGTATCCGAATATATCCGCCGCACCGGAAAACGCTTGACCTACACCATCGAATACGACCGCGGAGAGTATTTCATCCACCGCGACGGCGCGATGAAAAAATCCTTTCCCGATGCCATGACTTCCGGCATTTCACCTAAAGAGGCGACGCCGGATTTGATGCTCAAGCTAGCGATTGGCGATATTGAAACGCTGAACGGGATGGAAGAGTAGTACAGTTTTAGCGACACAACTTTCGTCATGGACAAAAGTCAGCGAACGTTTGCATCAAAAACGGCGGGATGCTTTGCATGTCCGCCGTTTTTGATTATCGCGTAATCGGCTTGTACCGAATCCGCTTCGGCTTCGCGCCTTCCTCGCCCAGACGCTTCTTCTTGTCCGCTTCGTACTCCTGATAGTTCCC
>JAFECY010000220.1 GCA_018241865.1 Pseudomonadota bacterium
ACGCGACGGATTCAGGCGCTTTGACACCGCTTTCAACGCGCCACGCGCCAGCAGCGCGCCCAGCATAGTCAACGGATTACGCTTGAATTCCACCGTGATCACTTCCTTGAAAAAACGAACCACACCTTCGGAAGCCTTGAGCGCCACATTGCCGACAAAACCATCACACACCACGATATCGGTCGTGCCCTTGAAAATATCATCGCCTTCGACATTACCGTGAAAATTCAACACGCCTTTATCGTGATCCGCGCGCAGCAACGCCGCCGTCTGCTTGACGACTTCATTACCCTTAATGTCTTCCTCGCCAATATTCAACAAACCCACCGTGGGTTGCGGCTTGCCCTCAACTGCAGCGACCAGCGCCGAACCCATTAGGGCGAACTGATGCAAATGCTGCGGTTCACAATCGACGTTCGCGCCGAGATCGAGCATGTAAGTCGGCTTGTCCTGTTTATTGGGAATGAGGGTGCAAATCGCCGGCCGATCAACACCGGGAATCGTTTTCAGGACGTAACGCGAAATCGCCATCAGTGCGCCGGTATTGCCGGCCGAAACGCATACCTGCGCTTCGCCATCTTTGACCAAATTGATCGCCACCCGCATCGAAGAATCCTTCTTACGACGCAACGCCACTTCTAGCGGATCGTCCATGGTGACGACTTCGGAAGCATGCACAATGCGGATTGCCGGATGATCCGGCACCTGGAGTTTTTTCAATTCAGCGCGGATGGCATCCTCATTGCCGACCAAAATCATTTCGGCGTCAGCGGTACGCTTGAGGAAGGAAAGTGCGGCAGGAACAGTGACCGATGCACCATGGTCTCCGCCCATACAGTCAATGGAGAGTTTGATTGTCATTGCTTTGATTCAGAGCCTAGCTCTAACCGCACGAAGGGCCAGAATGGGCGCGATTCAAAATGACGCGATGAAATGTTCTGCACATGAAAAACGGCGCTAGGCAAATTATGCCGCGCCGCTTTTTTCGTTCGCGACAACGAAATTACTCGTCGTTCTTGGTCTTCAGAACCTTGCGGCCACGGTAGTAGCCGTTCGGGCTGATGTGGTGACGCAAATGTGCTTCGCCGGTGGTCGGCTCGACTGCCAAATTCGGTGCGGTCAGATGATCGTGCGAACGATGCATGCCACGCTTGGACGGGGACTTTTTATTTTGTTGAACAGCCATGATGACTCCTGAATCTAAAGTTCTAAAATTTTAACACATTCGTCACAGAAACTCGCCAAATTGCAAGCTCAGTGAACTTACTGCTTCCAGTTCTTCAATGCCGAAAAAGGCGAGGCGGACTGTTGATGCTCCGCCACGGCCGTCCGATCCGGGCAAACCTCATGTCGCGGCGATAAAGGCAGCGCCAGCAAGGCTTCATCCTCGATCAGCGCCGCCAGATCAAAAGACTGCGGCGCAACGATCACATCGACATCCTCGCCTACCAATTTTTCGATCCTATCGGCCTCGGCATCATCCGCTGCCAACACCAGCACGGCTTCTGAATCAATGACATGCGAAATCGGCTTGAGACAACGCTGGCAAATCAACTCGATCGAGCCAGTCACCACCAAATGCAGTTGTGGATGGCCAAATTTATCGCTATCACCTCGGACTGACCACTGGATCATTCCGACTTTCCCGACAGACTCCCCCGCTAGGCGCAAAAAATCGCTGACCGGACTCTCGCCAGCACGACTTTCCTGCAACCGGCAAAATGCCAATGCGTCGATGACAAAACCATCCATATCGTCAGCCGAACCCGGAAAACCTGCGATAATAACAGGCTTTTCCCTTATCCGTCAAAGTGTTAGCGCACTTTAATTGCGTCTCTGTTCAAGCAAAATGTCGCCTGTCACCCACGCCGCTCCGCCCATTCTGATTCTAGGTTCCAGCTCGCCTTACCGGAAGGAATTATTGAGTCGTCTGCACCTGCCCTTTGAAGTTGTCAAACCGGAAATCGACGAAAGCCCGCACTCCGGCGAGTCCCCGGAGGCAACCGCCCTGCGCCTGTCGCGCGAAAAGGCGCAGGCCATCGCCGCCCAAAGACCGGGGACGCTGGTGATCGGCTCGGACCAGGTGGCGACGCTGGATGGCATCCAGATCGGCAAGCCCGGCAACCACGCGAACGCCTTGCGTCAACTGCAAATGATGCGCGGGCGGCAAGTGATCTTTCACAGCGCACTGTGCCTATGGGATGGCCGCCGAGTCGATGCTGCGCAAGCCGCCCAGATCGCCTGCGTGCCGACTCGTGTCAGTTTCCGCGATTTGCCGGATGCCGAGCTAGACGCTTACCTGCGCATCGAACAGCCCTACGATTGCGCCGGCAGTGCCAAAAACGAGGGTTTGGGCATCGCCCTGATCGAAAAAATCGAAAGCACCGACCCCACTGCCCTGACCGGACTGCCCCTGATTGCCTTGACCACTATGCTGC
The DNA here is from genome assembly GCA_018241865.1 of Pseudomonadota bacterium. Taxonomy (GTDB): domain Bacteria; phylum Pseudomonadota; class Gammaproteobacteria; order Burkholderiales; family Burkholderiaceae_D; genus Paucimonas. The sequence goes on from JAFECY010000220.1 coordinate 2,439, forward strand.
GCAAAGCGGGGGTCGCTTTTTTTTGCTCTCCAGACAACAGGGTGTAAAAATCATGCCGGGCACGCTTTACCTGATTCCCAATACCCTCGGCCCTGCCGATGGCAACACGGCCGATCCATTGGCCGCCCTGATTCCTGCAGAAGTACAAGCGCGCACGGCACGGTTGGATTATTTCATCGCCGAAAACGCCAAGACCACACGCGCCTTTCTGAAACTCATCGCCATTCAGCATCCGCTGGCTCGGCCGCTGCAGGAAATCACGATTGCTGAACTGAATGTGAATACCGAAAGCGCCACGCTGCCGACTCTGCTGGAACCCTTGCTGGCTGGACAGGATGCCGGTCTCATTTCCGAAGCGGGTGTACCAGCCGTAGCCGATCCGGGTGCAAACCTGGTGCGGTTGGCGCATAGCTATGGAATTACGGTGAGGCCGCTGGTCGGCCCTTCCTCATTGCTACTGTCTGTGATGGCCGGCGGTTTGAATGGCCAGAGTTTTGCCTTCAACGGCTATTTGCCGGTGGATGCTGGTGAACGCAGCAAGCGTATTCGACAACTGGAAGATCGCTCACGCAAAGAAAACCAGACGCAAATCTTCATCGAAACACCCTACCGCAACCAAGCGCTGCTGGAAGCATTGATCGCTGCCTGCCAACCGAAGACACTGATCTCGGTCGCCACCGACCTAACGCTGGCGACCGAAACGATCAAGACACACAGCGCCGAACGCTGGAAGCAGGAAATAGCTGCCGGCAAGGGGCCGGATCTGCACAAGAAGCCGACCGTATTTTCTTTGCTGGCAGAATAAACCTTTACTTCAGCACAGGCCGGCTGCCGCCCCAGAGCGACTGCACTGCACCAGCACCAATCGATGCGCCAAATTTTTTCAGGAAGCGTTCAGACAAGCCTTCGTGCTGAGTGTAGTCAACGATTTCCTCCCCCTTCATTTCATCGCGGGCGACGCTATCGACCGTGCCGAAACCATCCGCCAAGCCCATCTGCACCGCCCTTGACCCGCTCCAAAACAAACCCGAAAAAGTTTCCGGCGTTTCCTTGAGGCGATTGCCGCGCCCTTTGCGCACCACATCGATGAATTGCTGATGCACTTCGTTCAGCATGTCTTGCGCGAAGGCTTTTTGCTTGGCGTTTTGCGGGCTGAATGGATCGAGGAAGCCTTTGTTCTCACCCGCCGTCAACAATCGTCGTTCGACACCCAGCTTTTCCATCGTGCCGGTGAAGCCGAAGCCATCCATCAGCACGCCGATCGACCCGACGATGCTGGCCTTGTTAACGAAAATTTTGTCGGCCGCAGCAGCAATGTAATAACCGCCGGAAGCACACATTTCATCGACCACGACATAGATCGGTTTTTTCGGATATGCGGCGCGCAAGCGCGTGATTTCATCGTTAATCATGCCAGCCTGTACCGGGCTGCCGCCGGGGCTGTTGATCCGCAAAATCACGCCCGTAGAGTCGGCGTCGGAAAATGCGTTATCCAAGGCTGGAATCACATTATCGGCAGAACCGCTACCGTTGCCGGAATCGATAGTACCGTCGATTTCGATCAGCGCGACATGCGGACCGAATGTTTCGACTTCAGAGCCGCCGATGTCGAACGCCAGCACGATGGCGATCGCGATCAGGATCAAGAAAGCCAGTTTGAAAAAAATACCCCAACGCCGGCGCGCACGCTGCTCGCGCAAGGTAGCGAAGGCCAATTTTTCCAACACGTCGCGCTCCCATCCGCCTGATTGGGAATGCGATTTCCCAGCCGCCGGCGCAGAGTTGCCTGCCGGTTCCGCTGACGACGACACGTTTTCAAAATCGTTACTCATGACCTGCCCTTTTCCTTGTTTGGTATTGCAATTGAAGACAATGGTTGGATTGGCTTCACGAAATCATCGGCTTGCCAGAAAATCTGGCCTTCTTTTTCTATGGCCGCTATCGGACGCAGACGACCGCCATTGCAGGGGCCGCCGACGCACCGACCGCTTCCCGGCAAATAAATTGCGCCGTGGGTCGAGCACATCAGGTACAACCCGCTCATGTCGAAAAACTCGCCTTCATTCCAATCTAACTCGATCGGCACGTGCGCGCAGCGATTCAGATAAGCATGCACACCGCCGCCGTAGCGCACCACAAAACCTGTAGTGTCTTCCATGCCCGCACGCACCGGAAAGCGTCGCCCTTTGCCGCCTTCGGTCAATTCATCGGAACGGCAAATGAGAATGAGAGCCTCGTCCATGTCAGGCATGTTCATTGAGCCAAGTATGCAAAGCCAACACCGACTCGGCGGAATACACCGGATGCAAGGCCTGCAATTCATGCGAAGGATGCGCGCCGTATTGCACACCGACACCAGCCGCACCGGCATTCAAGGCCATTTGCAAGTCATGCGTGGTGTCACCGATCATCACGGTGCGCGCCATATCCTGTCCCAGTTCGCGCGTCAGTTCTTGCAGCATAGCGGGATGTGGTTTGGAAAACGTTTCATCGGCACAGCGGGTGGCATCGAAACAGGAAAACAATCCAGTGTCATTCAACGCCCGATTCAAACCGACGCGCGTCTTGCCGGTAGCGACCGCCAGAAAATAACCTTGTCCAGCCAAATCTTCCAGCATGTCGCGTGCACCGTCGAACAAAGTCAATTCATGATCTTTGGTCAGATAGTGATACCGATAGCGCTCCACCATGCGCGCATAGTCTTTCTCGGTCAGTTCCGGCACGGCCATTTGCATAGCGTTGGACAGACTCAGGCCAATCACGCGCGCGGCCATTTTCTGATCCGGCACCGGCAAGCCGAGATCGCGTGCCGCCGCTTGGATGCATTTGACGATGGTGGCCGTGCTGTCCATCAAGGTGCCATCCCAATCGAATACGATCAGGTCAAATTGCTTTCGCGCCATTCTGCGTTATTTTCATTGGCGGCCAGAGACCGCTTTGTTCTGTTTAGTCATGTACCCCTGATGCCGCCTGCTCTAGGCTTTTCAGGAATTGCGTGCATTCTATCGGCAAAGCGGCATTGAGTTGCACCGGCTTTCCGGAGTCGGGATGCGTGAAAGTAAGTTGGTGTGCATGCAGGAACATTCGCTTGAAGGCAATCCGCGCGCCATCGGCTTTTTGCAAGGCGCGGTTCAGGCTGAAATCACCATATTTTTCATCGCCGACAATCGGAAAGCCGCTGGAGGCCAGATGCACGCGAATCTGGTGCGTGCGCCCGGTTTTCAATTCGGCCTCCAGCAATGCGAATTGCCCGTAATTGCGCATCAGGTTGAACACCGTATGCGCAGGCAAGCCATCAGCCTGCACCCGCACCCGACGCTCGCCGTCCGGCAGGGTGTATTTAAACAAAGGCAATTTCACATGTTGACGCTTGTTTTGCCAGACGCCTTGCACCAAGGTCAGATAACGCTTATCGAGCTGCCCTTCGCGAATTTGCTCATGTAAGTTGGTCAGGGCAGACCGTTTCTTCGCCAGCATCAAGATGCCGGAGGTGTCGCGGTCGAGCCGATGCACCAGCTCCAAAAATTTGGCATGTGGCCGAGCGGCGCGCAGTTGCTCGATCACACCGTAACTGACACCGGAACCACCGTGTACCGCCACTCCGGCCGGTTTGTCGATCACCAACACATGCTCGTCTTCGAGCAAGATAGTAAATTCACAAGCCGGCACGCTGTGCACCGGCTTGTCTGCCATACGTAGCGGCGGGATACGCACCATATCACCTGTTTCCAGACGATAGGTTTGATCGATACGGCCTTTGTTGACGCGGACTTGGCCGGAGCGCAGCACCCGGTAAATATGGCTTTTCGGCACGCCCTTGCAGATGCGCAAGAGGAAATTATCGATGCGCTGCCCCGCTTCCTCGACGGAAATGGTATGCATCTGAACCTTGGGCTGGACTATGGGCGGCGTGGCAGCGGCGGCAATTTCAGGCCGTTTCCCGGAAAGTCTCGCTAAGTCCTTCATTTTGAATATATAATTGCCCCGCCGTCAGGAGAAATCCACGGTGCGTGTAAGAATAAAAAGAGCATTCTACACAGGGGCGTGTCCGTCGGCCTCGCCAATTGCAAATTCGACGGAAAGATGTGTACGCATCATTGATGCGCGAATCAGGGTTGCACCGCTGTTGTAATCGGATCGCGCGCATGAATGTGGATACGAATGACTGGATCGCTAGGATAATTCCGGCAAGCCCGCAGATCATGCGACGCTCGCTGGTTGATAGAGCAGGAATCGTTTGCCGCTGTACCGGGCTGTTTCACCAACCCGATGAACTTGCCGCTTACCCGACGTGAAGCTGTATGCACAATACGCCCCGGGTGGCGCAAGTAGCTACTGCGGCATTCCACCTTGCGCTATTCGCGCCCTGTTGCGGCAAAGGCAGCAAGCATGCCTTGCCACACGTTAAGGCAATTCTCTCCCCCAGCCACTCCGTCCGCGCGTACATCCCTGTACTGATGCTGCAGGTTAGGTGTATTGATTGTTATCCGAGAACAAATTGCAGATCGTCGCTGCCGGCCGGTTTTACATCCAGCCATGCAGGATATCGCGCGCTTGTTGCCGGCTGATGACTAGGCACGCTCGCCGCAGCCTTAATGACCTTCGGGTTCGGAGCACAACAACATGAAACGGATGTTATTCAATGCAACGCAGCAGGAAGAACTGCGCGTAGCGATCGTCGATGGGCAAAAGCTGATCGACATTGATATCGAAACGACCGGTCGCGAACAGCGCAAGTCGAACATTTACAAAGGCGTCATCACCCGCATCGAGCCTTCGCTCGAAGCCTGCTTCGTCAACTATGGTGAAGAACGCCACGGCTTTCTGCCATTCAAGGAAGTGGCGCGCAGCTATTTCCGCGAAGGCGTGGATGTCCGCAATGCCTCGATCAAAGAAGCCCTGCGCGAAGGCCAGGAAATCATGGTCCAGGTCGAGAAGGAAGAGCGCGGCAACAAAGGCGCTGCCCTCACCTCCTTCGTTTCGCTGGCAGGCCGCTATTTAGTCCTGATGCCGAACAATCCGCGCGGCGGCGGCGTCTCGCGCCGGGTCGAAGGCGAAGATCGCCAAGAACTGCGCGAAACCATGGACAAGCTCGACCTGCCGAACGGCATGTCGGTCATCGCCCGTACTGCCGGCATCGGCCGCAACGTCGATGAACTGCAGTGGGATTTGAATTACCTGATGCAACTATGGACCGCCATCGAAGGTGCCGGCAAGTCGGCGGCAGGTGCCTTTCTGATTTACCAGGAATCGTCGCTGGTGATCCGCGCCATCCGCGATTATTTCCAGCCCGATATCGGCGAAATCCTGATCGACACCGACGATATCTACGAACAAGCGCACCAGTTCATGACGCACGTGATGCCGGACGTGGTGCACCGCGTCAAGCGTTACCGCGACGACGTGCCGCTGTTTTCGCGCTTCCAGATCGAGCACCAGATCGAAACCGCCTATTCGCGCACCGTGCCGCTGCCTTCCGGCGGTGCCATCGTGATCGACCATACCGAAGCATTGGTGTCGGTGGACGTCAACTCGGCCCGCGCCACCCGTGGCAGCGATATCGAAACCACGGCCTTCAACACCAACTTGGAAGCAGCCGATGAAGTAGCGCGCCAATTGCGCCTGCGCGATTTGGGTGGTCTGATCGTGATCGACTTCATCGACATGGAGAATTCCAAGAATCAGCGCGAAGTCGAAAACCGCTTGAAGGATGCGCTGCACTATGATCGCGCCCGCGTCCAGATGGGCAAGATTTCGCGCTTCGGTCTGATGGAGCTGTCGCGCCAACGCCTGCGTCCCTCGCTGTCCGAAGGCAGCCATGTGACCTGCCCGCGTTGCAACGGCACCGGCCATATCCGCGATACCGAATCGTCCGCACTGCAAGTCCTGCGCATCATCCAGGAAGAAGCGATGAAGGAAAATTCGGCAGCGATTCACGTGCAGGTGCCGGTCGATGTCGCCGCCTTCCTGCTGAA
>JAFECY010000221.1 GCA_018241865.1 Pseudomonadota bacterium
GATCCTGAAGATCGAAAACCGCCATCGCGTGACCGTGATTCTGATTCCCAACAAGCATCTGGAAACCCCGCATTACAAACTGGAACGCATCAAACACGACGATCCACGTTTGGACGACAAGCAAGCCAGCTACAAAATGGCCGAAGAAGTCGAGACCGACATCGGCTACAACAAGGCCCAGAAGGAAGAAGTCAAACCGCGTCAAGAAGCCATGGTCAAGGGCATCACCCCAGATCAGCCGGCGCCACTGGTCGAACGCAAACCTGAGGCCGTAGTTGCAGCAGCACCGGTGGTTACCGTTTCCGAGCAAGGTTTCTTCGGCAAACTGATGGGCTTCTTCTTCAAGAAACCGGCCGAACCGATCGCTGCACCCACTGCACCGGCCAGCAAGTCGCCGCAATCGCGTGAACGTAATGAGCGCCATGACCGCAACGGCAATGGCGGTCGCAATCGTCGCGGCCGCGGTGGTCGCGGCAACCGCGAACGCGGCGAAGAACGCGACACCGCCGGCAAGAACGAACAACGCTCGGAAGCGCAAACCCGCAATACGTCTGCAGAAGCTGCCACCGCATCGGGCAACCGCCAGCAGCAGCCGCGTCAACCACGCGAAGCGCAGGAAGGACGCCGCGAACGCCAGCCGCGTAACCGCGATGAACGCAAAGAAGCTCAAGCTGCCGTCAAAACGGAAGAGCCGGTATTGGCAAACGATGCAGCGCCGCTGCTTGCCGCCGCTGCCGTGGCGACGGCAGGCTTTGCTGCTGCAGAAACCATTGCCGACAACACCGAAGCGCAAGTCAATACCAACGGCCCGGATGCAGAAGGCGGCGAGCAAAACGAAGAGCAACGCCGCCGTCGCCGCCGTCGTGGCGGTCGCAATCGCAATCGTCGTGAACGCGAGGAAGGCGAAGGCGCTGAAACCGGCGAAAGCGAACACAGCGTTGAAGCAAGCGATGGCGAAACCGCAATCGCTATTGCCGCCAATACCACCGTAGAAGACGCGCAACCGATGGCCGTCACCGAAGCAGTCGCGCCTGTCACGACGCATCAGGTCACTGAACCGGTCGCCGTTGCCGCTGCACTGACCCCAGCACCGATTGTTGCCGCATCGACTCCCACACCGATTGTTGCCCCTACTCCGGTCGCGACCGCACCCGTAGTTGCAGCACCATCCGCCGTCGCTCCTGCCGCCATCGTTGCGCAAGCACCGATGCCGCTCGACGAATTGCGCACCGTTCTGAGCGCAGCCGGTCTGACTCTGGCAGTGACCGACCCGGACAAGCTACGCGTGGCGCAGGAAGCCGCAGCAATGATCGTTCCGACGCCGCGTGTGCCGCGCGTTCGCAAGCCGCTGCCACCGCTATCAACCGAGCCATTGATTCAGGTGGAAACCCGCCATTGATGACATCAACATCGGAGCATAGAAAAGAGGAGCGCCTGCTCCTCTTTTCATTTTGTTCGTAGCCTGCGCCGTTGCATGGCTCGTGCTATCGTATTTGCATCTCGCGTAATCCATGTACTCCGGCGCGAATCTTGCATTCTCTGCAGGCCATGACCAACCAGTTCATTCCTCTTGTCGATCTCCGCCATGCTGGCAACATGCTCCGCGTGCCGGCACAACCGATCGCACCGTCTGGTTCGCTGGCTGATGCACGCGGCCGGATGTTGCGTGACTTACGCATCTCGGTAACGGATCGCTGCAATTTCCGCTGCACCTATTGCATGCCGAAAGAAATGTTCGGCAAAGATCATGCCTTTCTGCCGCACGGCGACTTGCTGAGCTTCGAGGAAATCACTCGTTTGGCAAGTATTTTCATTGCCCACGGCGTCGAAAAAATCCGCATAACCGGCGGCGAACCACTGCTGCGCAAGAACATCGAGAAACTGATCGCGATGTTGAGCGCACTGAAAACCATAGACGGCCGTGATCTCGATTTGACACTCACAACCAACGGCTCCTTACTGGCAAAAAAAGCACGCAGTCTGAAAGATGCCGGTCTAAAACGCGTGACGGTTTCTCTCGACGGACTCGACGATACCGTTTTCCGCCGCATGAATGATGTCGATTTTCCGGTAGCGGAAGTTTTGCACGGCATCGACGTCGCACATCAAGTCGGACTCGGGCCCATCAAAATTAACATGGTGGTCAAGGGCGGCGCCAACGACAGCGAAATTCTGCCGATGGCACGCCATTTTCATGACACACCTTTCATTCTGCGTTTCATCGAATACATGGATGTCGGCAGCAGCAATGATTGGAGAGTAGATGAGGTTATCCCTTCTGCGGAAGTGATACGTCGGATCCATGCCTACATGCCGCTAACGAAATTACAACCGAATTACGCCGGCGAAACTGCCAATCGTTATCGCTACCTCGATGGCAAGGGTGAAATTGGCCTAATTTCCAGCGTGACGCACGCCTTCTGCGGTGACTGCACCCGTGCCCGACTCTCTACCGATGGCAAACTCTACACCTGTCTGTTTGCCGGCGACGGCCATGATGTGCGTGCGCTGCTGCGTAGCGACCACAGCAATGCCGACATCAGTGCAGCCATTGCGCACGTGTGGCAAAAGCGCAGCGACCGCTACTCGGAACTGCGCAGCGAACAGACTACTGCAACGCAGTCGTTGCAAACGAAGATCGAAATGTCTTACATCGGCGGTTGAGCATGGAAATCACCGGACTGATTCTTGCTGGTGGTCGCAGCACGCGCATGGGTGATGCCGACAAAGGTTTACAGCAATTGCATGGCACACCGCTGGTGCAGCACGCCATCCATCGCCTGCAACCGCAAGTCAGCGCCCTGCTCCTGAATGCCAACCGCAATCTGGCTCAATACCAAGCATTCGGCATACCACTTTGCAGCGATGAAACGGCCAACTTCGATGGTCCGTTGGCCGGACTGCAAGCCGGACTGCGACAGTGCAAGACGCCGCTGCTGGCCACCGCACCGTGCGACTCGCCATTCTTTCCCATGAATATGGTGCAGCGCCTGCATCGATCACTCTTA
>JAFECY010000222.1 GCA_018241865.1 Pseudomonadota bacterium
AATACTGTTTATTGTCTGTAAAAATCAGGAGTGCGCCGATGTCTAGGTCGATTCTGGGAATATTGCTGTCCATATTGATGGTTTTCGTGGCGGCGCCTGCCGTCTTTGCTGCCGATGGCGCATCGGTTCGCAGTAAAAAATCTACCAGTGCGAAAAAATCGACCACCGCAAAAAAATCGCATGCTGGCAAGAAAGCTGCGCACGCCACCCATCACGCGAAAGCCGCGCGGCATGGTCGCGTATCACGCGCCCACGCTTCCAAGCAAGCGCACGTCAAAATGGTCAAGCGCGTCGCCATCGTGCACGGTCGGCGTCATGTGGTTTATCAACGTGTGGCTTACCATCCGGCCGTGCCGGCTGAGCCCAGCGCTGGCGAACTGGCCGGCCTGAACCATACGCGCGATCCTCTTGATCTCAATTCCAATGTTGCGCTAGTCGTGGATCAAACTAGCTCCGAAGTCTTGTTTGAAAAGAACGCGAATATTGCGCTGCCGATCGCTTCCATCACCAAACTGATGACCAGCATGATCGTGGTCGAAGCGCGTCAAGATATGGGCGAAACATTAGTTATCACCGACGACGATGTGGATCGCCTGAAGAACAGTAGTTCGCGTCTGCAAGTTGGCACCCAACTCACGCGCGGCACCATGTTGCATCTGGCCTTGATGAGTTCCGAAAACCGTGCTGCTTCTGCGCTAGGGCGCAATTATCCGGGCGGTTTGCCGGCCTTTGTCGCGGCGATGAACGCCAAGGCGCGTGCGTTGGGCATGAACGACACACGCTACGTCGATGCGAACGGCCTCTCCAGTCGCAATGTCGCCAGTGCGCGCGATTTGGCTAAATTAGTAGTCGCCGCTGAAAAACACCCCATCATCGGACATTACTCCACTGACACCCAGACTGAAATCGACGCCGATGGCAAAACACTGCAGTACAGGAACACGAATCATTTGGTATCGAACCCGGATTGGGTGATCGGTCTGCAAAAGACAGGCTACATCCACGAAGCCGGCCGCTGTCTCGTGATGCAGACTTTGATCGACGGCCGCCCCATTGTGATGGTTTTCCTCGACTCCAAGGGCAAAGCATCGCGCCTGAGTGATGCCGGCCGTATTCGCAAGTGGCTGGAAGAAATGAAGCTGCAGACCATGACCAAGGGTAAGTCGCGCAATACGGAAGGCTGATTCCGAAGGCAGCGCGAACAGAATAAAAAAGGCGAACTGCGGTTCGCCTTTTTTTGTCGTCGCTGCTTGTTATCGTTCGTGTCGGCTTGGGCGCTTAATCGTGTTTCATTCCGGCGTGCTTCATTCCGGCGTGCTTCGTCACGGCCGGCTCGGTTGCATCCTGCGGCGCAAATCCTAACACTGCGGAAATTTGATTGGCCGTATCGACCAGATCTTCCAGCCATTCTTCTTGCAAGCGGTCGGCCGGCGCGGAAATCGACAAGCCGGCCACCAAGCGACCAGAGTCGTCGCGGATGCCTGCCGCCATGCAGCGCACGCCGAGTTCGAGCTCATCGTTGTCGCGGGCATAGCCGCGTGTGCGTACGGTGTTCAGCTCATGCTCCAATCGCGCCAGATCGGTGATCGAGTTCTTGGTGTGGCCGGCTAAGCCGGTGCGGGTGGCATACGCGCGCACACTTTTGGGATCGTCCACCGACAAAAACAGCTTGCCGGTCGAGGTCAGGTGCAGCGGCGCGCGGCCACCGATGGCGCGCACCACCTGCATGCCGGAGCGCTCGGAAAAGGAGCGGTCGATATACACGATCTCATCACCTTGGCGCACGGACAGATTGATGGTTTGGTGCGTCTTGCGATGCAGCTTACGCATAAAATCCAGCGCCGCCTCGCGCACGTTCAGCCGACTCTTGACGATATTGCCCAGCTCCAGCAAACGCATGCCGAGACGGTACGACCCCGGTTCCGCGCGATCGACGAAACGCTTCAACACCAAATCGTTGAGGATGCGGTGCGCAGTAGAAGGGTGCAGGCCGGTGGCGGCGGACAAGTCTTTCAGGCTGACCGGATCGGGATGTTGGGCTAAGGCATCCAGCAAGGCGGACAGACGTTCGATGACCTGGATCGAGGTTTTATCAGCTTCCGAGGCGGATTCAGCTTTCATGGTCGTGGCGGCGCAATGGAATGGAAACGTTATACCACAATGTGAAAAATTGAAAAAGGCGCGTTGCAAGTATGGCGATTTCGGGGCACACTGCCGCCGCACACCGCATGCTGCGGCCACCCATCACAAAGTTCACGCAAGCTATGTCAGACACGTCCCCCATCAGCGAATTCAAGAGCAAGAGCGGCATCAAGCGCATCATCGGCGCGATCGGCTATTCGATCGAAGGTTTCAAGACCGCCTGGAAAATGGAACACGCCTTCCGCCAAGAACTGGCGCTGATGGTCATCGCCACGGTCGTCGCGCTGCTGCTGCCGGTCAGCGCCTTGCACAAGCTGCTGCTGATCGCCGTGTTCGTGCTGGTGCTGGTAGTCGAGTTGCTCAACTCCGCCATCGAAGCGGTGGTCGATCGGGTATCGCTGGAGCGCAATCCCCTGTCTAAGAACGCCAAGGATTTGGGCAGCGCTGCGGTCTTTCTTAGCCTGTCGTTGGCGGCGGCAACTTGGGGCGTGATCGTGTGGCCGCTGGTTTGGCGTTGAGAAAAAAACGGGAGCGCCTGCTCCCGTGCGTACCCGCCTGATTATTTCTTCGAC
>JAFECY010000223.1 GCA_018241865.1 Pseudomonadota bacterium
AAACCCCAGTTCGGCACCCACGGCGAGCATGCGCTGTCGTCGAATTTGCGCAGGTCGATGCTGCTGAAATTATCGCGGCCATTGCGGGTGAAGCGTAGATCGGTGGCGTGTGTGTCTTCCAGCAATGGCATGCGCGCAAAGCGCAGCCAAGCGGCGAAATGGCAGTTGCCGGTTTTCAGCGTGCGCAGCCAGTTGAGGTCTCCGTAGTCGGCGCTTACATAAGCGATTGCCGCGTCCGCCACGGTATCTTCGCCGGCGACGTTGCCGAGCAAGGAGAGCGGTGCCGGGCAGGCTGTCACGGGCAACAGGCGCGGCGCCAGACTTAGTTGGCCGCGGCGCAGACGGTAACGGTTCGTCGCCGTTTTTTCTTCCAATGACACAAACGTCCAACACAAGCTATTGCTCGGAAAAGGACTCAGCGCCACGTCCAACACGCGCGCGGCCGGGTCTTGCCGCAGCAGACTGTCGGCCACCATGCGGTGCGCCCGGTGCGAGGCATAGGCTTGCACGCCGACGAAACCGACGGCCAGCAACACGCCCAGCGTCAGCGCGACGCGGCTTCGGTGTTGGTTGAATAATGCTGTAGCGAACAACAATGCGGCGCTACCCAGCAGCAGCGCCAGCGAACCCTTGGTCAGAAAGCCTTGCCAAGTAAACCAGAGCGGCGCACCCACTAACGCCGCCAACCACAGTCCGCGCAGCCAGCGCCGCTCGATGCTCATGGCCAGCGGTACGCCGAGGGCGATCCAGAAGAAAGGTTCGACGATGAACACCATGTCGCCGTAGAACCAACGCGCATCGAAGGGATACCAAGGATGGACGCCGTAAGAATTGAGGTAATCCATGACGATGTGCAGCGCCGGGCCGATCAGCAGCGCCAACGCCAGCCCCTTGCGCGCCGCCGCGCTGGTGCGCAGCAAACGGCGCGCTGCCGGCCACAGTGCGGCGATCAATCCCCACAACAGCAAAGCTTGCGGCAGGATGAACAACAACGTATGGGTATGGCCGCGATGATGTAGCAAGTAGCCCAGCGGCTTGGGCAGCAGCGGCGATAAAATCAGATCGAGGTCAGGGAAGTTGCTGGCTAGCCAACACGCCAACAACAACAACGCTCGGCGCAGTCGCTGTTGGTCGTGATCGCTTTCCGACGGCAGGCTGCGGTGAATCAATTCACCGGCGGCCAGTCCTGCGAGTGAGTGGCTGATATTTTCCATGGAGTAATTGCCACGATGATAGCAGTGGATGCAAGGTATTGGATACGTTTGACTATAAACAAAAACTATCGAACAAATGAAAACATACGATTTAACGCTATGGTCTTTCGCAGGTATGATGCAACTGTAGCGCAATGATTAACCCACCGGAGAGTACAAATGTCCCTCATCAATACCCAAATCAAACCTTTCAAAGCCACCGCCTTCCACAAAGGCGATTTCGTCGATCTGACCGAAGCCAGCCTGAAAGGCAAATGGTCGGTGCTGGTGTTCTACCCGGCCGACTTCACCTTCGTCTGTCCGACCGAGCTGGAAGACCTCGCCGCGCAATACGCCGAATTCCAGAAGCTGGGCGTGGAAATCTACAGCGTCTCGACCGACACCCATTTCGCCCACAAGGCTTGGCACGACACTTCCGACGCGATCAAGAAGGTCAACTATCCGATGATCGGCGACCCGACCGGCGCGCTGACCCGCAACTTCGACGTGATGATCGAAGAAGAAGGTTTGGCGCTGCGCGGCACCTTCGTGATTAACCCGGAAGGCCAGATCAAGCTGTGCGAAATCCACGACAACGGCATCGGCCGCGACGCCAAGGAATTGCTGCGCAAGGTGCAGGCAGCCCAGTACGTCGCCAGCCATCCGGGCGAAGTCTGCCCCGCCAAGTGGACGCCGGGCGAGAAAACCCTAGCGCCGTCGCTCGACCTAGTCGGCAAGATCTAAGCTGCACGCCTGACACCGGACACCGGCCTAGCGCCGGGCGTCCGGCCCGATTCCCCACCCACCCATACGCACCGGGAGCCACAAGCTCACCCGGCCGGGCGTTTGCGCCCCCACGCAATCAGAAAGCGAGCACACCATGCTGGACGCCAACCTCACCACCCAATTGCAAACCTATCTCGCCAAGCTCACTTTGCCGATCGAGATCACGGCCAATATCGACGACAGCGCCGCCTCGCGTGAGATGGCGGAACTGCTGCAAGCCATCGCCGCGCTGTCGAACAAGATCACACTGGTCGAACATCACGACGCCAGTGAGCGCACGCCTTCATTCGCCATCAAGCGCGTTGGCGACACGATCGGCGGCATCCGTTTCGCCGGCATTCCGATGGGTCACGAATTCACCTCGCTGGTGCTGGCCCTGCTGCAGGCCGGCGGCCATCCACCGAAAGTGGACGACGACGTGATCGAACAAATCCGCGCGCTCGATGGCGAATACAAGTTCGAGACCTACATCTCGCTCTCTTGCCAGAACTGCCCGGAAGTCGTGCAAGCGCTCAACCTGCTGGCGGTGCTCAACCCGAATGTTCAGCACGTCATGATCGACGGCGCGCTGTTTCAGGAAGAAGTCGCGCAACGCGACATCATGGCGGTGCCGAGCATCTATCTGAATGGCGCAAGCTTTGGCCAGGGCCGCATGGGCATCGAAGAAATTCTCGCCAAACTCGACAGCGGTGCAGGCGAACGCGCCGCGCACAAGCTGGCGCAGAAAGACGTGTTCGACGTGCTGGTGGTCGGCGGCGGCCCGGCCGGCGCAGCGGCCGCGATCTACGCCGCACGCAAGGGCATCAATACCGGCGTGGTCGCCGAGCGTTTCGGCGGCCAGGTGCTCGACACCATGAGCATCGAGAACTTCATTTCGGTGCAAGAGACCGAAGGGCCGAAGCTGGTGGCGGCGCTGGAGCAGCACGTCAAGAGTTACGAAGTCGATGTGATGAACGTGCAGCGCGCCGACAAGCTGATCCCCGGTGGCGACGCCATCGAAGTGCAGCTCGCCAGCGGCGCCAGCCTGAAGGCGAAGACCGTGATCCTCGCCACCGGCGCGCGCTGGCGTTCGATGAACGTGCCCGGCGAGCAGGCATACCGCAACAAGGGCGTCACCTACTGCCCGCACTGCGACGGTCCCCTGTTCAAGGGCAAGCGCGTAGCCGTCATCGGCGGCGGCAATTCCGGTGTCGAAGCCGCGATCGATCTGGCCGGCATCGTCGCGCACGTGACGTTGCTGGAGTTCGGCAGCGAGTTGCGCGCCGATGAAGTTTTAAAAAGGAAGTTGCGCAGCCTGCCGAACGTGCGCGTCATCACCGACGCGCAGACCACCGAAGTATTCGGCGACGGCAGCAAGCTGCAAGGCTTGCGCTACACCGACCGCAAGCATGGTGAAGCAAGCAACGCCGCGCACACGCTCGAACTGGAAGGCATCTTCGTCCAGATCGGTTTGCTGCCCAACACCGACTGGCTGCAAGGCACGGTCGCCTTGAGCAAGCATGGCGAAATCGAAGTCGATGCACGCGGCCAGACTTCGGTGCCGGGCGTGTTCGCCGCCGGCGACGTCACCACCGTGCCCTACAAGCAGATCGTGATTGCGATGGGCGAAGGCTCGAAGGCGGCGTTGTCGGCCTTCGATCATTTGATCCGCACGTCTGCGCCGGTGGAGGAGCGGGTGGCGGCTTGAGGTTTGCTCAACTTGCAATATTCAAAATGCCGGCGCAGAGCCGGCGT
>JAFECY010000224.1 GCA_018241865.1 Pseudomonadota bacterium
GACTTCAAGGAAGTCGAAGTCATCGAATTGCTGGTCAAGCCGGGCGACACGATCAAGGTCGATCAATCGCTGATTACGGTGGAGTCGGACAAAGCCAGTATGGAAATTCCAGCCAGCCATGCCGGGGTGGTGAAGGAATTGAAAGTGAAAATCGGCGACAAGGTGGCCGAAGGTTCGTTGTTGCTGTTACTCGACGCACAAGCTACCGCGTCAGCACCCGCGGCGGCAGCGACGGGAGTATCAAGCACGCAAGCTGCGCCAGCTCCCGTCGCGTCCGCTCCCGCTGCCGCCAGTTTCACCGGCAAGGCCGACATCGAATGCGATACGCTCGTGCTCGGCGCCGGGCCCGGCGGCTATACCGCTGCTTTCCGTGCCGCCGACCTCGGTCAGAAAGTGGTGCTGGTCGAACGTTACGCCACGCTCGGCGGCGTCTGCCTGAACGTCGGCTGCATTCCCTCGAAAGCCTTGCTGCATGCGGCCAAGGTCGTCACCGAGGCGGAGGAAATGGCGCACTTCGGCGTCAAGCTCGGCAAGCCGGAAATCGATATCGCTACCTTGCGCGGCTGGAAGGATGGCATCGTCAAGAAACTGACCGGCGGCTTGTCCGGTCTGGCGAAGGCGCGCAAGGTGCAGGTGGTGGAAGGTAAGGGCGCGTTCTCTTCGCCCAATACTCTGACAGTGACAACGCAAGACGGCGGCAAGCTCATCGCCTTCAAGCATGCGATCATCGCCGCCGGTTCCTCGGTCGCGAAAATCCCCGGCTTCCCCTACGACGATCCGCGCTTGGTCGATTCCACCGGCGCGCTCGAATTGCGCCAGATTCCCAAGCGCATGCTGGTCATCGGCGGCGGCATCATCGGGCTGGAGATGGCTTGCGTGTATGACGCGCTGGGCAGCAAGGTCAGCGTGGTGGAATTCGCCGATGGCTTGATTCCCGCTGCCGACCGCGACCTCGTCAAGCCGCTGCAAAAGCGCATCGAGAAACGCTACGAAGCGATCATGCTCAAGACCAAGGTCACGAAACTGGATGCGCGTCCCAACGGTTTGCTGGCGACCTTCGAAGGTGAGAATGCGCCGAAGGAGCCGCAGTTGTACGACATGGTCTTGCTGGCGGTCGGCCGTCGTCCTAACGGTAAGGACATCGCTGCCGACAAGGCTGACGTGATCGTCAACGAACGCGGCTTCATCCCGGTCGATGGGCAGCAGCGCACCAATGTCCCGCACATCTACGCTATCGGCGACATCTGCGGCGATCCGATGCTGGCGCACAAGGCCACCAATGAAGCCAAAGTGGCGGCCGAAGTGATTGCTGGCCACAAGGTGGCGTTCGACGCCATGACGATTCCTTCGGTGGCTTACACCGATCCCGAAATCGCCTGGATGGGCGTGACCGAAACCGAAGCGAAAGCCAAGGGCATCGCCTACGAAAAAGCCGCTTTCCCCTGGGCCGCGTCCGGCCGCGCGCTGGCCATGGGGCGCGAGGACGGCATGACCAAGCTGCTGTGGAACCCGGAAACGAAACGCATCATCGGCGCCGGCATCGTCGGCGTCAATGCGGGTGAATTGTTAGCGGAAACCGTGCTGGCGATGGAAATGGGGGCCGACCTCGAAGATTTGGCGCTGACGGTGCATGCGCATCCGACCTTGTCGGAAACGCCGATGTTTGCGGCAGAGATGGGGTTGGGGTCGATTACCGATTTATATCTGCCGAAAAAATAGGCAGCGTCAAATTTCGTCTTCCTTCAGATTGCGCAACACGTCCAAGCAGATCAATTCTATCTCCGACAGATTCGCGCCATAGTCGGCGAGATGCTCGGGCAGGCGTTCCTGCTTTTCTAGCATGTGTATCTTGCTCAGGTAATCGCCAGTCGCCAAAATCTTGCCCATCCCTGAGATGCCGGCGCGGGTGTCGGCTTGTTCGAGGATGGCTTGCGTGACTGAATCTGGGAAATTCCATTCGCGGCCGATGCTGGCCGAAAGCGTGCGGGCATATTCGATCAGCGCAATGCAAAAACTTTCCGAACCGATTACCTGCTTGCCGTTCGCTACTTGATCGATCACGCGCAGCGAAACGATCAGCCCGACGTTCTGGATCAAGCCGGCGAGGAAGGCTTCAAAGGGTTCGATGCGCTGGCTGGCGGCCAGCATGCGCGCCGTCATCGCGCATTTGACCGACTGTTCCCACAACTGCGGCGCGATGTGCTTGGTGTAGTGGCCGGACTGCATGTCGATGATGGGCTTGAACGCCATGCTGGTGATGAGTTGTCGCAAACCGTTCTGTCCCAACACTAGCACCGCGTGTTCGATGCTGTTGATCGGCTTGGCCGGGTTGCAGTACGAACTGTTGGCCATGCGGATCACGGCGGCGACCAGCACCACGTCGTGCGAAATCTTGCGCGCCAGTTGCGCGCCGGAGAAATTATCGGAGCGCAGGCTTTGCAGCAGTTGCGGAATCACGCCCGGCATGCGACGCACTAGGTTGCCGCCCGACTGGTTCGATTTGACCATCTTGTCGAGCACCGCGAGGATGTCTTTCTCGGACTGACTGGCGATCAGGGAAGGGTGCCCCTCGCCGCCGAACAGCCCGTCGATGTAGATGGCGTTGATGTCGTTGCGTTGCTGCCAAGTGATGCCTTGTGGCTTGGCCGGCGCTGTCGGTGCGGCAGCTGTCGCACCGTTGACCGCAGCTTGCGCCGATTGCGTGTCATGTGCCGCCGCCCTAGCCCGACGCGGAGCGGATCGGGCGGAGGAAGGAGAGATGAGTCGTCGCAGCCAAGCATACATGATGGGTGTCCGGCCTTTGTGATGGTGGATCGACTTTTGGTATGCCTGTCATTTAAGCACGGTCGCTAGATAAATGGCAACCATGCAAAAACATGACGGCATGTGCCGCTTATTTCCCCAGCTTCGTCAGCACGTCCGATAACATCGCCATCATCTGATCGAGCTCCGTCTTCGTCACGTTCAGCGCAGGCATGAAGCGCAGCAGATTAGGGCGTGGTGAATTCAGCAGTAAGCCGACCGGTTGCAGGTCGCGCGCGGTTTCAACGATGCTGGTGCCGATCTCGCTGCCCAAATCCAGCGCGCGCAGCAAGCCTTCACCGCGTTCTGCGCCCAAGCCGTGTTTGGTGGAGAGCTTTTTCAGTTCGCCGCTCAGGTATTCCCCCTTGTCTTTCACCGATTGCAGGAAGCCCGGCTCCAGCAACGTGTTGGTGACGGCGATGCCGACCGCGGTCATCAGCGGGTTGCCGTTGTAGGTGCCGCCTTGGTCGCCGGCCTCGAAGCAGGCCACCGCTTCCTGGCATAACAGCGCTGCCAGCGGCACGCCGCCGCCGATGCCTTTACCCAGCGTCATGATGTCTGGCTCGACATTCGACAACTGGTAGGCAAACAATTTGCCGGTGCGGCCCATGCCGGTCTGCACTTCATCGACGATCAGCAGCAAGCCGCGTTCCTGCGTCAACTTGCGCAGCGCCTGCATGAATTCGCGGCTCGCCGGGATCACGCCGCCTTCGCCCTGCACCGGCTCCAGCATCACGGCCACGGTCTTGTCGGTGATCAGGCGCTCGACGCTGGCGATGTCGTTCAGCTCGGCGTGCGGGAAGCCCGGCACTTGCGGCGCGAAGATCGTATCCCAGCCGGCCTTGCCGCTGGCCGACATGGTGGCCAGGGTGCGGCCGTGGAAGCTGTGCTTGAAGGTGATGATTTCATAGCGCGACTCGCCCTTGGCGTTGGGGTTTTTTCTGCCCCACTTGCGCGCCAGCTTGATCGCGCCTTCATTGGCTTCGGCACCGCTGTTGGCGAAGAACACGTGGTCGAAGCAGGAGTTGTGGGTCAGCAGCGACGCTAGCGCCAACGAAGTTTCGTTGTAGAAGGCAGGCGAGGGGTTAATCAGCTTGCCGACTTGCGCGGTGATCGCATCCTGGATGCATTGCGGCGAATGGCCGAGACAGTTGACCGCCCAGCCCTGTAGGAAGTCGAGGTAGCGCTTGCCCGCATGGTCGGTCAGCCACATGCCGTCGCCTTCGGTGAAGACGATGGGCGGGCGGTTGGTCACATACATCAGGGCGTTGACGTCGTATTGGGAAAATTCCATGAGCGGGCTCCTGCTGAAAATCGGAATGGGTATTTGAATCAGTTAAAAAAAAAGCCACAGGGTTGGCCTGTGGCTTCGGTGACAATCAGACACTCACGCGCACGGCTTCCCGGGAAGGGGTGTGCAGCGGCGTCGCAAGGTCTGGGTAAAGGTTTTCATGCATTTGATATTAAGGCGTTTTGCGTAGTGCGTCAAAAATTATTTCGCCAAATCGGCTTCGGTGGTGAATGCGTCGGCGTAGAACTCCTCTTCCGGCAATCCACACTGCGCCACGAAATCGCGCTTGGCGGAATCGACCATCACCGGTGCGCCGCAGGCATACACCTGATAGCCCGACAGGTCGGGCAAGTCCGCCAGCACCGCTTGATGTACGAAGCCACTACGCCCGCTCCAGCCGTCTTCCGGCAGCGCATCCGACATCACCGGCACATACTTGAAGCCGGGAATGGTGCGCGCCCATTCCTCGCACAGTGCATGCATGTACAAATCCTTCGGCCGGCGGCCGCCCCAGTACAGCGTCATCGGCCGCGCCAGTTTCTTGTCGGCGGCATGTTCGATGATCGCCTTGATCGGCGCAAAGCCGGTACCGGACGCCAGCAGCACCATCGGCTTGTCGCTGTCTTCGCGCAGAAAGAAAGTGCCGAGCGGTCCCTCGAAGCGCAGAATGTCGCGCTCCTTCATCGTGTTGAACACATGCTCGGTGAACAGGCCGCCGGGCAGGTGGCGGATGTGCAGGGTGAGGTGATCGTCCAGATGCGGCGCGTTGGCCATGCTGTAGCTGCGGCGCTTGCCGTCTTTCAGCAGGAATTCGATGTACTGGCCGGCGCGGTATTGCATGCGCTCGGCCGCCGGCAATTGCAGCGAAATAAGGATCACGTCATCGGCCACGCGTTCGATCTTCGCCACCCGCGACGGTAGTTTCTTGACCGGGAAATCGCCGGCGCCTTGCACTTCGCGCGCTTCGATCGTCAAGTCAGAATGCGGCGTGGCGCAGCAGAACAGCGAGAAGCCTTGCTGCTCTTCCAGCGGCGTCAGGGTTTTTTCCTGATGGCGGCTGTGGGTGACGCTGCCGGCGAGTATCTTCCCCTTGCAACTGCCGCACGCGCCATTCTTGCAGCCATAGGGCAGGCCGATGCCAGCGCGGATGGCGGCGGTCAATACGGTTTCATCGGCGTCGCAGGCAAACTGGTGGCCGCTCGGCTGTACGGTAACTTGGAACGTCATACAATCCTGAAATGAATGTCAAACAGTCTTTAGCAAAATCTTCCGGCGCATTCGGCAAGCCGCGCCTGTTGATCGTCGGTTGCGGCGATGTCGGCATGCGCCTGTTGCCGCTGCTGCGTCAGCGCTTTCGCGTCTTTGCGCTCACCAGCCAGCCGACACGTTGCGCCGAACTACGCGCCGCCGGTGCCGCCCCCGTACTGGCCGATCTGGATCGACCCGAAACGCTGGCACGCCTCGCCACGCTGGCGCGTCGCATCGTGCATCTGGCACCGCCGCAGTCCGAAGGCGAGATCGACCAACGCACGCGTAATCTGGCCGCCATTTTACCCGAGCGGGCCGCGCTCGTTTATGTCAGCACCAGCGGCGTCTATGGCGATTGTCAGGGGGCATGGGTCGATGAAACGCGCACGCTCGCGCCGCGCAGCGCCCGCGCCGTGCGACGGGTCGATGCCGAGCGCGTCTTGCGCGCCTGGGCGCGGCGCTCGTCATCGCGCCTCGCGATCCTGCGTGTGCCGGGTATCTACGACGGCAGCGAGCGCCTGCCGTTGGAGCGGCTGCGCAAGGGCACGCCGGCCTTGCTGGCAGAGCAGGATGTGTACACCAACCACATCCACGCCGACGACTTGGCGCGCCTGATCGTGGTAGCGCTGCAGCGGGGATTGCCGTGCCGCGCCTACAACGCCAGCGACGATTCGAGCATGAAGATGGGAGAGTATTTCGATCTGGTAGCCGATGCGTTGCAACTGCCGCGCCCGCCGCGCCTGCCGGCGGAAGAATTGCAAAGGCAGGTATCGCCGATGCTGTGGTCTTTCATGTCGGAGTCGCGCCGGCTGTCGAATGCGCGGATCAAGGCAGAGCTGGGGGTGCGGCTGCGTTATCCGCGGGTGATAGATGTATTGAGATAAAAGGGGGGGGGCTATCTACTGGATGCACGAGGTGGTGACAGTACTTGAGTGCAGATTTTCATGAAAATGGGAGCGTCAGCTTTTTTTGTGCAAGGTACTCGGTCAGTCTCCTTTGTTAGAATTTCAAACTTGCGCCAATTTCACATGAATCTTTTCAAGGGAGTTAATCATGTTTGGTAAGCTGTTCGGCCCGAAACAAAAAGAGAAGAAAGAACCGCAATTGGACCCGAAAACGGCGGCTCTCATCAACGCCATTCGAGAACGCAGCAAAGAAGACCCTTTGGTTGGTGCAAAGCTCGGTTCCAAAGAAGTGTTTCAGCGACTGCTTGACGGAATGAAGGATTCGAAGGGGGTTCATGTTGAGTCCCTTTTGACTGCATTGGGTGCCTTAGCTGGCTATGCATGCCAAGCCAATCTCCGAGCGCAGGCCTTGACCAAAGGCATGTCAGAAACAGCGCCATTCCAAGTCATCTGTACAAAAGATGGCAAGCAGTATTTCTATGGCGACCCTCTGAACAACGCGCTTGCGGAGTCTCAATACTCCGTATGGGGTTTGGTCGGGGGTGCTGCGCAACATGCGGGTGCCAAAGATTTTCCTGACCTACATGAAGTTTTTCAATACACTACTTCCGTATTGGGTAGCGAGCAATTTGGTATTCCTCGAATTCCTGAAAACCACAAACCTGCCGATACCCCAGTTAACTATCTAAAGGGCCTCTGGCCAACGCTCTTTCCAACCGTTAAGCTGTTTTGTCCGAATCCAGTGGATTGGCCAATTTTATATAGTCTCGCCATCCAAGAAGCTATCTATGCAAGCAAGGAATCAATTGACCCTAGCTTGGCATTTCGCATAGTCATGGAGAGCGCCATTCCAATGTCTAAGGTTGATCTTGCCAATTCCTAACTGTGCGAAAGCGTAATCGCCAACACCGCTAAGCCGTCAATGCCGCCGTCACCTTCAACACCTCATCCGCCGTCGTCACACCTTCACGAATTTTCAGCGCGCCGGCGATGCGCAGCGGCTTCATGCCGTCCTGGATGCTTTGTTTTTGCAGGGCGTGAATGTCGCTTTCCGGCTGGATCATTTTCGAGAAGGCTTGCGACACCGTCAGCAGTTCGTACAGGCCGGTGCGGCCGCGGAAGCCGGTTTGGCGGCATTCGGGGCAGCCGACCGGGCGGTAGATGGTTTGTGGTTTGGGGATGTTCCAGTTCTCGACCAGATTTTTCCAGATGTCGTCCGGCAGTTCGCCGTCGGGCGTTTTGCAGTGCGGGCACAGGGTGCGCACCAGCCGTTGCGCCATGATGCCGATCAGCGTTGCTTCCAGCAGGTAGTAGGGTACGCCCAGTTCCAGCAGGCGCATCACCGCCGAGGGCGCGTCGTTGGTGTGCAGGGTCGAGAGCACTAGGTGGCCGGTCAGCGCTGCTTGGATTGCCATCTCGGCGGTTTCCAGATCGCGGATTTCGCCGACCATGATGATGTCCGGGTCTTGCCGCATCAGCGCGCGCACGCCATCGGCGAAGCTGAGGTCGATGCCGTGTTGCACCTGCATCTGGTTGAACGATGCCTCGACCATTTCGATCGGGTCTTCGACGGTGCAGACGTTGACTTCCGGCGTCGCCAGCGCTTTCAAAGTGGTGTAGAGCGTGGTGGTTTTGCCGGAGCCGGTCGGGCCGGTCACTAGGATGATGCCGTGCGGGCGCGTGGTCAGATGATCCCAGCGGCGGGCGTCGTCGGGCGGGAAGCCGAGTTCCGGCAAGGTCTTGACCACCACTTCGGGATCGAAGATGCGCATCACCATTTTTTCGCCGAAGGCGGTCGGCATGGTGGCGAGGCGCAGCTCGATTTCTTGGCCGTCCGGGGTGCGGGTCTTGATGCGGCCGTCGAGCGGTCGGCGTTTTTCGATCACGTCCATGCGCCCCAACAGCTTGATGCGCGCGGTCATGGCGGTCAGCACCGCGGCCGGCACTTGGTACACCTGATGCAGCACGCCGTCGATGCGGAAGCGGATCGCGCCGGCTTCGCGCTTGGGTTCGAGGTGGATGTCGGAAGCACGTTGGTCGAAGGCGTATTGCCATAGCCAATCGACGATATTGACGATGTGTTGATCGTTGGCGTCGAGCTGTTTGCTGGCCACGCCCATTTCCACCAGTTGCTCGAAATTGTTGCGCAAGGACAGGTCGCGTCCGCCGGCTTTGTGTGCGCCCTTGATGGATTTAGCCAGCGCGAAAAATTGCGCGGTGTATTGCGCGAGATCGAGCGGATTGGTGAACACCAGCTTGATCTTGCGTCGCGCCAGTCGTTCGATCTCGGCTTGCCAACCGGCGCTGTGCGGGTCGGTGGTGGCGACGGTCAATTCGGTGCTGTCCATGTCCACCGGCAGGATGTTGAAGCGGGTCGCGTACGTAGCCGACATCACATCGGCCACCTTGGCGAAGTCGATCTTCAGCGGATCGATGCGGTAATACGGCAGCTTGACTTTGCCGGCAGTCCATTCGCTCAGCCAGTCGAGCGTCAAGGGTTTGTGCGGCGGTTGAGAGGCGGGCAACTTGGCTTGCGCGACGCCGACCAGTGGATGCGTCGATTCCGGCGAATTGCGCAGGATGCCCAGCACTTGCGTGTAAAAAGTCTTGGCGTCGCCTTTGGTGACGATGCCGTCCTCCACCAGCCAGGTGAAGAGTTGCTGCAGATTGATCTTCTGAGGGGCTTCCTTGCTCATGGTCGGCGGGTGCTTGGGGCGAATGACGTTGTGGTTAGAAATAGTAACGAAGTAACGACAGTTTCCTGTTGCGATTCTCTCCCTTTCAAGGGGAGGGCAGGGAGAGTATGGTGTATTCAGCGCTCACCCCATCCCCATCCCAACCTTCCCCTTGAAGGGGAAGGGGTGCAGGCAATATCTGATTTTTGTGTAGCGTACCAGTTGGAGACGGATTTGGTAAGTCACATTTCCGCTGCGGCTGCTTTCAAGCCGTTGACCCAAGACCGGGTCGGCAGCTTGCAGGCGTCGCTGATGGCGCGGGCGCGCTCGTGCAGCGCTGCGAAGTCGAGGCCGGGGGTGTTCTTGAATGCCAGCGCGACGACATTGCCGTCGTGGACTTCCGGCAGGCACAGCACGCAATCGAAGGCGTAGCGCATGGCCTTGATGTTTTTCGCGTAGCTCGGGTGATCGCCGAACAGGTTGACCGTCATCACACCCCACGGCGTCAGGCTGGCCGCGCAAGCCTGATAAAACTCAGGCGTATCGAGCACCGGGCCGCGCGCGGTGGCGTCGTATAAATCCACCTGCAGCACGTCGAGCTTACTGGCGATGGCCGGGTCGGTGATGAAATCCAGCGCATCCATTTCCAGCACCGACAGTCGTTCATCGTTCGGCGGCAGCTTGAACATCGACGCGCAGATCGTGATGACGGCGGGATTTAGCTCGACCGTCGCCACTTGCGCTTCGGGGAATTGGCGATAGCAGAACTTGGTCAGCGCGCCGGTGCCCAAGCCCAATTGCACGATACGGTGCGGCTGCTCGATGAACAGCATCCACGCCATCATCTGCTGCGCGTATTCGAGCTCGATCCAGTCCGGCTTGCGCACCCGCATCGCACCCTGCACCCACTCGGTGCCGAAGTGTAGGTAGCGCACGCCGTCTTGTTCCGATAGCGTTACCGGCGCGTATTTCGGCTTACGCGCCGGCTTGTTAGCGGGCTTGGGTGTGGGCCTGGGTGCGGTTGCGGATTTGCCGGGGCCGCTCTTGCGGTTGGCTTGCGCTTCGATGGATTTTCGTTTGATTAGCATGAGGCGACATTATAGGGCGTGTGTTCAGCTACTACGCGAAAATGCGGGGAAAAGGCGTACACTTGCCACGTCATGCATTCTGCTTCCGTACTGTCGCCATGCCCGCCCATTTTTTGCGCCGCCTGACCGGCCGCACCCGCACCCGCAGTGCCAACCGCCAACTGGGCGCGGCGCTGGCCTTCGTCGCCGGCGCGGTCAACGCCGGCGGCTTTCTCGCGATCCAGCAATACACCTCGAACATGACCGGCATCGTGACGTCCATCTCCGAGCATCTGGCGCTGGGCAATCTCGTGCTTGCCATGGCCGGACTCGGTGCGCTGCTGGCCTTCATTTCCGGCGCGGCGACCACGGCGGTCATGGTCAACTGGGCGCGACATCGCCGGATGCATAGCGAATACGCCTTGTCGCTGGCGCTGGAAGCGCTGTTGCTGCTGGCCTTTGGTTTGCTCGGTGCCAATTTGAGCGCGTTTGTTGCGGTATTCGTTCCCGTCACCGTCTTGCTGCTGTGCTTCATCATGGGTTTGCAAAACGCCGTCATCACCAAAATTTCACACGCCGAAATCCGCACCACGCACGTCACCGGCTTGGTGACTGATCTCGGCATCGAACTCGGGAAAATGTTTTACTGGAACCGCCATCACACCCAGAAATCAGCGCACTACGTCGCCGCCGACCGCGACAAGCTGCTGATCCACGTCACGATTTTGGCGATGTTCTTCATCGGTGGCGTGGCCGGCGCGCTGGGCTTCAAGGCAATTGGTTTCTTGGCGACGCTGCCGCTGGCCGCGATGCTGCTGCTGTTCGCCAGCATGCCGATACTGGATGATTTGTTTTTGGCGTCGGCGGGGCAAAGTCAACCAGAGAACTGAGGTACGCTGGTTTTGTTTCGTGGAGCATGGCAACGGAGGCCATCATGGAAGAACATCAGACACGAACCATCGACACCTTGCTCGACCATTACTCGGCCAGCCACCGCCATCACACGAACGAAATCATCCACTGGGTTTGTGTGCCGGCCATCGTGTTTTCTTTCCTCGGCTTGCTGTGGACGGCGCATCCACTGGCGGCGCTGGCCGCCGTGCTGCTCTCGCTGATCTACTACGCTTACCTGTCGCCGCCTTTCATGCTGGGCATGTTGTTGATGACGGCGGCGATGCTCGGTTTGCTGTATCTGTTGCCGGGGGCGGCGGTGTTGCCGCTGTCGGTTGCGGTGTTCGTGCTGGCGTGGATCGGCCAGTTCATCGGACACAAGATCGAGGGTAAGAAACCGTCTTTCTTCGAGGATGTGCGTTACCTGCTGATCGGCCCCTTGTTCGTGCTGGGATTTTTCTATCGCCGCTTCGGTATCAAGTATTGAAAGTCAACAGGCCTTCGCATGCGGGGGCTCTAGCAGCCTTCATCACCTGCACAGACCCCGGTAATTTTGGCGGCGACTGGATTTCCTGCGCTCCTTCCCCTTCAAGGGGAAGGCTGGGATGGGGATGGGTTATTGGTGCGGAACATACCCCATTCCCTCCCTGCCCTCTGGGCCGGTCTGCCCGCGAGTACGCGGGCGGGCGTTCAGCGGCGAGCGGCATGCCGCTCGAAACCCCGCTTCACCCTCCCCTTGAAGGGGAGGGGATAGTAGAAAACAGCCGTTTGAACTTCAAACTGCTGATGACTTTGCCGCTTACTTCCCCGTCATCCCCAGCAACATCGCATTCAGCCGTTTGACGAAGCCGGCCGGGTCGGTCAACGCGCCGCCTTCGGCCAGCATGGCCTGATCGAATAGGATGTTGGCCCAGTCGCCGAATTTGGCGTCTTCGTATTTCAGGCGTTGCACCAACGGGTGATCCGGGTTGATTTCCAGGATCGGTTTGGCATCCGGCGCACGCTGCCCGGCTGCCTTCAACATACGCACCAAGTTGCCCGACAATTCGTTTTCATCGGCGACTAGGCAGGCCGGCGAATCGGTCAGGCGGAAAGTCACGCGCACTTCCTTGGCCTTGTCGGCCAGCGCGCCTTTCATCTTCTCGACCAGTTCCTTGTAGCTTGCCTCGGTTTCTTCGTGCTGCTTTTTCTCGGCTTCGTCTTCCAGCTTGCCGAGGTCGAGATCGCCCTTGGCCACCGAGGCCAATTCCTTGCCGTCGAAGTCCTGCAGGTAAGACAGCATCCATTCATCGACGCGGTCGGTCAGCAGCAAGACTTCCACGCCTTTCTTGCGGAAGATTTCCAGGTGCGGGCTGTTCTTGGCGGCGGCATACGATTCGCCGGTGGCGTAGTAAATTTTGTCCTGGCCTTCTTTCATGCGACTGATGTAATCGTCGAAGGAAACGTTCTGAACATCACTGTCGTTATGCGTGGAGGCAAAGCGCAAC
>JAFECY010000225.1 GCA_018241865.1 Pseudomonadota bacterium
AAGCCACTCCAGCGACGGGGATGGCTTGACGCCCCACACGCGCTCCGCATATTGCAGGGAGTCTGCGATATCCATATTGTTGAGACTCGCCCGCACCTGCCATATCACGGCGGAATAGGCAACAAAGAGCAACACCAGCCCGATAAGCATGCGTCGCAGTGATTTCGAGCGCGGAATCATGGCCAGGCCGCGGCAGCGGCGCAAATAGGCGCCCAATGCCACGAATAAAATGAGTACGAAAATCATGCTGCGCCCGCCAAAGGCAATGCTGAGTACGAAAACGACGACGAAAAACATCATCGTCAGTCCACGCGAAAACATGCGCGTTTGCTCATATCGGGCAATCATGATGACGACGGCAACAAATCCGGCGGGATAGCAGAGAAAGCCTAGGGCGCTCAACACGGCATGTGTTTGCTGTGTCGTAGCGATCAGTTCATTAGCCCGTTCATTCCGTAGCGCGACAAAACCCGCCAGAGAAAGCTCCTGCAATGCATTCACCTTCGCGCAAATGCTGGCCACGCCACCCACGATGCCGATCACCAGCAGCAGATTCAACAGACGGAAAGCGGGTGTTTCTAACGGACGTTCTTGCACATGTCCCAGATTCTGCCGCAAGGAATGGGAGGCACCGATGCCGGCCGCCACACCAAACAAGGCTACCAGCATCACCACGAACCCGAATCCCTGTAGGCTGACGGTCGGGGTTTGTACAATCGGCGCAAGAAGGTATAGCGCGTACATCCCGGCCCAGAAATAGACCATCATCAAGGCGGGATGCAGGGGTTTGCGAATTGGCGCCACGTGAAAAACCTTCATTGAAGCCCGGTCTGCACCGGCATGATTGCCGGCTGCGGCGTAGCAAGACCTATCTCCGGCCTCGACTGCGCCGCAGACACCACGGCATTTTCTTCCAAAACGGGCGGCGCATACTCGCGAACGACTTGCCGCATCATTTCCCTGATCGTTTCATCATCCCTGCTTGCACAAGCCTGCTCTAGGGCGGAAATCAGGCGTTCCAGTTCGGCTGGCTCAAACGCATACTCTGTCGTGCGCATGATGCGCGAATGCTCGCTGATCGTGGCACCATCTCCGATCAATAATTCCTCGTACAATTTTTCTCCGGGTCGCAAGCCGACAAAATGGATTTCGATATCGCCATTCGGCGTATCCGCATTTTTTTCCTGCAGGCCGGCCATCTCGATCATGGTGCGCGCCAGATCGACGATCTTGATCGGGTCGCCCATGTCGAGCACGAACACCTCGCCGCCCTTGGCCATCGCACCGGCCTGGATGACCAGTTGCGCCGCCTCCGGGATCAACATGAAATAACGTACGATCTCGGGATGGGTGATGGTGATCGGCCCGCCTTGTTCAATTTGTTTCTTGAACAGGGGAACAACCGAGCCGGATGAACCCAACACATTGCCGAAGCGCACCATGCAGAAGGTGGTCGCCGTTTCCGGCTTCCTGGCGGCTGCCTGGAAAATCAATTCCGCGATGCGCTTGCTGGCGCCCATGATATTGGTCGGGCGCACCGCCTTGTCGGTGGAAATGAGAACGCAGGTTTCGACCCCGGCTTTGTCCGCTGCGGCAGCGACCACTTGTGCGCCAACCACGTTGTTGCGGATACCTTCCGCCATGTTGGCCTCGACCAGTGGCACATGTTTATATGCCGCCGCGTGATACACCGTTTCAATGCCGCCATCACACATGAGGCGCTCGACAATCCGGGCATCGCATACCGAACCGAGACAGGGATACAAGGACACCTGCGGAAATCGCGCCTGCAATTCCTGTTCGATTGCGTACAAGGCATATTCGGAATGGTCGAGCAAATACAGGGCGGCCGGTTGCTGAGCCATGATCTGGCGGCACAATTCGCTGCCGATCGAACCGCCGGCACCGGTCACGAGAACCTTTTTGCCCTGCACACACTTGGCAAACAAATCGACACGCGGCGGCACTGGTTCGCGCCCAAGCAAATCCTCCAGCTTGATTTCGCGTACCGATTTCGCCGAAATCTTTTCATCGGCCAGTTCAACCATGCCTTGCAGCGTTTTGATTTCAAGGCCGGCTTCGTGCGCGTCGTGCATGATCTGACGCCGCCGTTCCGGCGTAGCGGCGGGGATCGCCAGCACAACCAGACCGATGCCGAACTGCTGCGCCATTTCCGCCATTCGACTGGTATGAAAAACCTTGAGGCCGGCGACGTTGTGATTGGTCATCGCCAGCTTGTCGTCGAAGAAGCAGATCGGCCGGTATTTCCCATCGACCCGCATCGCCTGCGCCAGTTGCGCCCCCGCCTCGCCGGCACCGTAAATGGCGATCAAATTTTTGTTCTGTAAATGATGTCCCGTGCTGCGGCGCAGGAAGGCGCGAATGGCGAGCCGTGAAGCAACCATGTAGGAAAAAGCGACGAACCAATAGATGACCAACGCCGTGCGCGGCAGGCGCTGGTCATGCCAGAACATGCTGACTGCGTATGCGCCGATCATCGCCAGTGCCAATCCAACGCCGGTTGATTTCAGCAGAGTCTGGTCGATGAACCGAATGACGGCCTGGTACAAACCGGAAAACGCAAAAACGCATACCGTGACAACAGCAACGATGGCGTAAGGCTCCTTACCATAAGCCAAGGCCACATCAAGACTGCCTAGGCGCAAGACCATCGCCATCAGAAAACAAAATGGCATCGCTATCAGATCCGTGCCGACCATCACGGCGATCTTGGTCCAGCGGTGCAGACCCACTAGTTTTTTGCTGACGCGAGTGGAAAGTGTGGATTTGACCGAGGACATGAGATAAGCACTTCAGACGCCACAAAAATGTGGCACGGGAATCTTGTCGGCAAAAACAAACCGATCATGCATTGCCGTAAATTTTCAAACCGGAAGTATAACGCAGAACCTCCCCCGATCCTGTCGCCTCACCCCTCCGCCACCCGCCGCGCAATATGCCCCAACGCCTCTTCCACCTGATCGATCAAAATTAGGCACAGATCGCCCGGCTGCAGTCTTGCCAGCGCCGCGTCGATGGCAACGAATTCACCATTGATTTCCTGCACATGATTCGTCCGTTTGCTGCCTTCCAGTCCTTGGCGCAGCAAGGCGATCACTTCGCCGTCGGCGCGGCCGCGCTGGCATTGGTCTTGGTATAGCAGCACGTCATCGAAGGCGGCGCCGAGGATGCGGGTTTGGTCGCGGATGTCTTGGTCGCGGCGGTCGCCGGCGCCGCTGATGACGACCGAGCGGCGCTTGGCCGGCATCGCTTCGACCGCCTGCACCAGCGCGGCGATGGCGTCGGGGTTGTGGCCGTAATCGGCGATCAGGGTGGCGCCGCGGTAATCGAAGACGTTGAAGCGGCCGGGCGCGTTGTCGCTGTCATTGAGGAAGGTGCGCACGCCCTTGCGTATCGTGTCCCATGCGGTGCCTGCGCCCCAAGCGGCGGCGACGGCGGCCATGACGTTTTCGACCTGAAAGCCGATGCGGCCTTGCTGGGTGATCGGGATGTCGGCCAGCGCGATGGTTTGTTCGTTCTCTCCTTCGGCCGCTACCAGCATGTTGTCCTCGACAAACACCACGCGCCCGCCGCGTGCGCGATGCGCGGCGATTTGCGGATGGC
>JAFECY010000226.1 GCA_018241865.1 Pseudomonadota bacterium
CGCCTCGCAGATGGGTTCCAACTCGCGGAATTCATTTTCCAATCCACAACCCATCTCAATAAGCGCATCTTCAAGAAGATCGCGCTGTTCTCCAGAGATAGCGAAGTTCGGGACTCCAAGAAGAATGAAATATTCGTCTAATTCTTGGAGATCGAGTTCACTGATAAGTTCTGCGCTCTCGCTCCGTTCTAGTGTGCCACTTACCCAGCCGCATAGTGAATCTATCCACCAAGCCAGTCCTTTTTCACGCACTGGTTCGTCTATGGTGAGGTAAACATCACGTGGAATTTCGTACTTTCCTCGAAGTCTCTCCTGCGCCTCACCAAGCTTTTCACTGATTTCAGGTGGAAAGTCGCCTAAGTCTTCGTCAAAATGCTCTTGAATATCATCGCTAAATAAGAAGTTATGGAAATCTTCTTTGAATGCATTCATTCTTAAGAATCGTTCTTGACATGCATGAAACAACATCTCACCTTCATAGAAGCCGGTGTGCTGATATCGTTGAATGATTTCTGCAAGCTTTGCACTTTTGATGCTTGCTTCAACCTGAAATTGTTTGGCGATTTCTGAAGCAATGACATTAACTCCTTTGCTAGATTGGAGCGCCACACGATCCGCGAGAAGCGGTGAAGCTGTCAGAACCTCGGATGCACCAAGCCGATGCCAAACTGGAATTAGCGTTGTACGGCCAGCGATCTCTAATCCAAATAATGCATCTAGTTCTCGTTGGGGCCACTGTTTCTCAAAAAAAGATGGGCTGAGAACCAAAACACCTGCATCACACTCTCTGAGTCCTTTGTCGATAGATGTACGTAAACTATCGCCTGGACGAAGGCTGAATTCGTCATACCAAACTTGTAACCCGTGCGCTTTCAATGCATGAGCCAGTGGACGCACAAATTCTTTCTTATCCTCGCTGGCGTGACTTACAAAGAGAATGGGCATAGAAATTGTTTAGTGTTAGGTGGTTTGGCTTGCTTGGGGAGACGCGGAGTCGAGCATCATGAGATGCGAAATATATAAACCGAAAAATATTTGTCTGATATCTATGTCTTGCTGCAAATAATCACTTATGCAGTGCTACCGTACATTCGCTCACCAGCGCCGGTCCCCGATAGATCAAACCCGAATACAACTGCACCAGCGCCGCCCCTGCATCGATCTTTGCTTGCGCATCCGCGCCCGAGAGAATGCCGCCGACACCGATGATCGGCAACGCATTACCCAGCTCCGCTTTCAATCCACGCACTACCGCATTGGACAACTCGAACACCGGCGCGCCTGATAGCCCTCCCGCTTCTTCACCATGCTGCATGTCCTTGACGGCATCGCGCGTGATGGTGGTATTGGTGGCAATCACACCATCGATCTTGTGCCGCAGCAGGGCGCCGGCGATTTCCTTGATCTGTTCGCCATCGATATCCGGTGCGATCTTCAACGCGATCGGCACATAGCGCTTGTGTGTGTCGGCCAGGCGCGATTGTGCTTCCTTCAGTTGCGACAGCAAGGCATCCAATTCGGATGCGCCTTGCAGCTGGCGCAGGTTCTTGGTGTTAGGCGACGAGATGTTGACCGTCACATAGCTGGCGTAGGGATAGACCTTGTCCAGGCACAGCAGATAATCGTCCACTGCACGTTCGATCGGCGTATCGGCATTCTTGCCAATGTTCAGGCCGATGATGCCTTCCTTGTTCTGATAAAACTTCGATGCCTGTACGTTGGCGACAAAGGCATCGACGCCGCCGTTGTTGAAGCCCATGCGGTTGATGATCGCCTGCGCTTGTGGCAGCCGGAACATGCGCGGCTTGGGGTTGCCCGGTTGCGCGCGTGGGGTTACCGTGCCGATTTCGATGAAGCCGAAGCCCAGTGCCGCCAGCGCATCGATATAAGTACCATCCTTGTCGAGGCCGGCAGCCAGGCCGACCGGGTTGGCGAAATTCAGTCCCATCACCTGGCGCGGATCGGCTTTCGGCTTGCAGAAGATATTGGTGAGGCCGAGCGAATGGGCGCGCTTCATTCCCGACAGGGTCAGGTGATGCGCTTCTTCGGCATCGAAGGAAAACAGGGCGGGACGGGCGAGGGAGTAGAGGAGTTTTGCGGACACGGGCTTGGTGGAGTGAGAGGAAAACCCTGCTATTTTAACTTGCCGTCGTCCTGCAGCCGCTTCATTCCGGCAGCGGCGTCCACTGTCCCTGCCGCAGGATTTCCAGCGGCTTGAAGTTGATCTTGTACGACATTTTCGGACTGTCGGCGATCCAGTAGCCGAGATAGACATAGTGCATGCCGAGATGCCGGGTTTGCTCGATCTGCCATAGGACATTGTAGGTGCCGAAGCTGGCCCCTTTCACTTCGGGATCGTAGAAGGTATAGACCGAGGACAGGCCGTCGTCGAGTACGTCGATGATGCTGACCATGCGCAGCGTGCCGTCGGGTTCGCGGAACTCGACCAAGCGGGTGTTGACCTTGCTCTGCAGGAGGAATTGCGCGTACTGGTCGCGGCTGTCCTGATCCATGCCGCCGCCGGCATGGCGCACCGATTGGTAGCGCAGATACAGTTCGTAATGTTCGTGCACGTAGGACAGCGTGGTGACTTGCGCTTGCAGCGTATGGTGTTTCAGCCATGCGCGCTGTTGGCTGCGGTTGGGGATGAATTCTGCCGCCTGTACCCGCACCGGGGTGCAGGCGTGGCAGCCGTCACAATGCGGCCGGTAGGTGAAGATGCCGCTGCGGCGGAAGCCGTTCTGCACCAGTTCCGAATAGACATCGGCATTGATGAGGTGCGAAGGTGTGGCGACCTGCGAGCGCGCCTGCCGCCCGTCCAGATAGCTGCACGGATAGGGCGCCGTTGCATAGAACTGCAGGGTCGAAAACGGTAAGTCTTTGAGGTGCGTCATGTCTGCTGGCGAGGGAGTGACGGCAAGAACTCATTTCATAAATAGGAGGGTTCGCGTTTGCACCAGAATCGGGGCTGGCAAGGCGTGCGACGCGTCGAATAGCTATGCATATTCGCAAGGAGCACAACGCTGTCCAGCGTCGATTCTGGTGCAAACCCTTCGGGAAGATGGTCTGGGCGGCGCATTGCGGCGTTGCGGCACTTGCTCAGGGAACCACCCTGAGCGGCACGCCGCGCCTTGCACTGCATCCGTCCAGACCATCTTCGCGAGCCCTCGTATTTATGAAATGAGTTCTACATAATTTACACTGATTGCCGCTTGCGGATGTCGCCGGCTTCAAAATAAATCGACCGGCTCCCACACGGTAATGGGCGGCAGCGCCGTCGCTTGCCGCAGATGACGCAGGAAGTCGTTACGCGGGATGGGCGCTGCGCCGAGCGACGCTAGGTGCGCCGTTTCTTGCTGGCAGTCGATCATCTCGACGCCATTGATTTTCAGGAAGCGCACCAGATAAGCCAGCGCCACCTTCGAGGCATCGCTGACCCGGCTGAACATCGATTCGCCATAAAACATGCGGCCGATGGCGACGCCGTAAGCACCGCCGACTAGCTCGCCGTCCAGCCAGACCTCGGACGAATGGGCGTAACCCAGCGCATGCAAGCCGCAATAGCCGGCCACGATTTCTTCCGAAATCCAAGTGCCGGGTCCGTAGCTGCGCGGCTCGGCGCAGGCGCGCATGACTTGCTCGAAAGCGCTGTCGAAGCGGATTTGCCAACGGCCATTGCTGTGCCGGCTGCGCTCGACTTTGCGCAGGGTTTTTTTCAAGCTATCGGTAATGTGCAATGCAGCCGGTCGCAGCACCATGCGCGGATCGGTGCTCCACCACAGGATGGGCTGGCCTTCGGAAAACCACGGGAAGATGCCTTGCCGGTAGGCGTCCAGCAAACGCGGCGGCGACAGGTCGGCGCCCGCCGCCAGCAAGCCGGCCGCGCCATCGGCGTCGCTTAGTGCGCCTGAGACGTCGGGAAAGGGCGTGTCGGCCTCCAGCCAAGGAATCATGGCTGTTTTTCCGTTTGCACCAAGTTTAGGCGCATTTGTGGTGCAATTTTTATATGCGGCACTTTTGCTTTTATAAAAAATAGTTTAAAAACAAATACTTGAATAGTTGCACCAAAATGGAATAAATTTTGCTTCCGCAAGGCGCGTTCACATTTATTTGCACGCTTATAGGGAGAAATTATTCATGGATGCAATAAAAAATGGCGCGGATGCCTTGTTCATCCTGCTTGGCGCCATCATGATTCTGGCCATGCACGCCGGTTTCGCGTTTCTGGAACTGGGCACGGTTCGCAAGAAAAATCAGGTCAATGCTTTAGTCAAAATCTTAGTCGATTTTGCCGTTTCTACGATTGCCTATTTTTTCGTCGGCTACGGCGTTGCCTACGGCATCCATTTCTTTGTCGGTGCGGAGACGCTGGCGCAAAGAAATGGCTACGATTTGGTCAAATTTTTCTTCTTGCTGACGTTCGCAGGGGCGATACCGGCCATCATTTCCGGTGGCATCGCCGAACGCGCCAAGTTTTATCCGCAATTGATTGCCACGGCGGTGCTGGTCGGTTTGGTTTATCCCTTCTTTGAAGGCATTGCTTGGAATCACAACTTCGGCATCCAAGCTTGGCTGAAGGCGACCTTTTCTGCTGAATTCCATGACTTCGCCGGCTCGGTAGTGGTACATGCGGTCGGCGGCTGGGCAGCGCTGCCGGCAGTGCTGCTGCTCGGCGCGCGTCGCGGCCGCTACGGCAAGGATGGCGCGATTGCCGCCCATCCGCCTTCCAGCATTCCCTTCCTGGCGCTCGGCGCCTGGATCCTGACGGTGGGCTGGTTCGGCTTCAACGTCATGAGCGCGCAAACCCTGACCGGCATGAATGGCCTGGTCGCGCTCAACTCGCTGATGGCGATGGTCGGCGGTACCCTGGTGGCCCTTTTGATGGGCAAGAACGACCCCGGCTTTGCCTACAACGGCCCGCTGGCAGGTTTGGTCGCAGTGTGCGCCGGTTCCGATTTGATGCATCCGCTCGGTGCGCTCGTGACCGGTGGCATCGCCGGCGCGGTATTCGTCCTGATGTTCACCCGCACCCAGAATAAATGGAAGATCGACGATGTGCTGGGCGTGTGGCCCTTGCATGGTTTGTGCGGCGTCTGGGGCGGCATTGCCGCCGGCATCTTCGGTCAGAAGGCGCTGGGCGGTATGGGCGGCGTGTCCGTCATGTCGCAATTGATCGGCACGTTGCTGGGTGTGGTCATTGCGCTGGTCGGCGCGGCTGCGATTTACGGCGTCTTGAAAGCCGTGATGGGCTTGCGTCTCGACCCGGAACAGGAATATGAAGGCGCCGATCTGTCGATTCACAAAATCAGCGCCACGGCCGAGCGCGAAACCAGTTGGTAAGAGTTGACACCAGCAGATGTTGCGACGCCTTTCCTTTGAAGGGGAGGGCGTTTGTCAACAGTGCCGACCGATGCGCAATTCAGCCGTGTTTTGGTTTGATGATGTCTTGTGTGTGCAAACCAAAATCGCCGCCTGCACGGACTTTTTTCAGATCGGAAAAAAAATATTGCAGGGTGTGCGCCACGGTCTGAAACGCCAGATCGTCCCAAGGAATGTCCGCCTCGGTGAAGAGCTTGACGTCCAAACTTTCGATGCCGGGAGCGTAATCGAGGTCGAGCAGTTGCGCGCGATAAAACATGTGTACTTGATGCACGTGCGGCACGTTCAGCAGTGAAAACAAGGGTAGCAGGCGAATGTGTGCGCCTGCCTCTTCTTCGGTTTCACGGATGGCGGCCTCGGTGGTGGTTTCCTCGTTCTCCATGAAGCCGGCCGGCAAAGTCCAGTAACCATGACGCGGCTCGATAGCGCGCTTGCACAGCAGTACGCTGGTTTCGCCGTTTTGTTCCCAAGCCGGAATTGAACCGATCACCATTTTCGGGTTTTGATAATGAATGGTGCCGCAATGCGAGCAAACGTGACGCAGGCGGTTGTCATCCGGTGGGATCAGCAAGCTCAGCGGATGGGCGCATTCGGAACAAAATTTCATGGGCAATCGGAATGATGCGAATCGGAAGAGGGCGAAGGCGCGACGGTCGCTGCAGTGTATCACCATCATGAATATGCACCGTCCTCTCGTATCGTCATTGCAAAGGGATGCGATTCGTTGTATAGTCGCAGCTTCGGACGCGGGGTGGAGCAGTCTGGCAGCTCGTCGGGCTCATAACCCGAAGGTCGCAGGTTCAAATCCTGCCCCCGCAACCAAAGTCTTGAATTTCCCGCCCATCATCATTCCTCTCGTGGGCGACGGAACTAACGCAGCAATACCGGGTTATCTGTCAGGTCGGCATCACCGGCTCTTGAATAAACCTCTGCGAACGCTTACTAAACAAAGAGCCGTACATGAATACTGCTGAGGCGAAGAAGGTCCTCGAAACCGCATTACTATGCGCGCACGAGGCATTGTCCATCCATGATTTGAAAAAACTCTTTGCCGCGCATGGCGAAGAGAGTGAAGAAGTCGGTGCCGATACCATCAAGGATATGCTGGA
Organism: Pseudomonadota bacterium; assembly: GCA_018241865.1. Taxonomy (GTDB): domain Bacteria; phylum Pseudomonadota; class Gammaproteobacteria; order Burkholderiales; family Burkholderiaceae_D; genus Paucimonas. The sequence continues at coordinate 6,489 of JAFECY010000226.1, forward strand.
AGAGTTGCGCAACGACTGGGCCGACAAGGGCATTGAAATGGTTTCCCTCTCGACCGGCTGGCGCTTCCAGAGCCGCCCTGAGATGAAGGTTTACCTCGATCGTTTGAACCCAGAGAAGCCGCCCAAGTATTCGCGCGCCACGCTGGAAACGCTCGCCATCATCGCTTACAAGCAGCCAGTCACGCGTGGCGACATCGAGGAAATCCGCGGCGTCACTGTCAATTCACAAACCATCAAGATGCTCGAAGATCGTGGCTGGATCGAGTCTGTCGGCCATCGCGATGTGCCTGGCCGGCCGTCCTTGTTTGCCACCACCCGGCAATTTCTCGACGATCTTGGTTTGACTGCGCTCGATCAATTGCCGCCGCTGCAGCAAGTCGGCACGACCGATCTGCCGGAAGGCAATTTGCTGGAACTGCAGGCGATGGAATCGAATCTGCAGGCGACGCTGGATCAAGCGTTGGAGACGCCAACGGACGCCGCTTTGGAAGAGTCGGCATTGGCGATTGAACACGCCGCCGCAACAGACGATGCCGTGGCTGAGCAGCCGGCTACTACCCCAACCGAACAGAACAAAGACGAAGCAAATAATGTCCATCCCCAATGACGAAATAACGGCACCGGCCGTGACGAATGCGACGGAATCCGCCCAACAAAATCCGGCCAAATCGGAAGAACGGAATAGCGAGGCTGCCGACAACCACGCGCCCAAGCGTGGTGTGCGCGGTCCGCGCAACATGCGTCGTGCTAGGAACGCTCAGCGCGCAAACAAGACAGTCGATAGCGAAGTTGTTCAAAATGCGGGTGAGTCTGCCGATGGTATGGCGCAAGCGCGCAATGAGCACAAGCCTCGGCAGCGCAATGAGCAACACAAGCAGCAAAACAAGCAGCAACAATCACAACAACGCAACGGTAAGCCCAAAACGGCTCAAGCTGGTCAGCCGCGCGCTAGGGGTGGCGATGCCGACGAGACGTTTTCTTTCGTGACTTCCGAGGCTTTTGATGTGGATGCCGAACTGGAAGGTGCGGCACGTGGCAAGCAGCCGGTGAAAAATGTTCGGCGTGATTTGACCGCCGAAGACGATGCGCCCAAGCTGCACAAGGTGCTGGCCGAAGCGGGCCTCGGTTCACGTCGCGATATGGAAGATTTGATTATTGCCGGTCGCGTTTCGGTCAATGGTGAGCCGGCGCATATCGGTCAGCGCATCCTGCCGACCGATCAGGTTCGCATCAACGGCAAACTGATCCAGCGCAAGGTCAGCAAGCGACCGCCGCGCGTGCTGGTGTATCACAAACCGGCCGGCGAAATCGTCAGCCACAGCGACCCCGACGGCCGTCCTTCGGTGTTTGAGCGCCTTCCGACTATGAAAGCGGGAAAATGGCTGGCAGTGGGTCGCCTCGATTTCAATACCGAAGGCTTGCTGTTGTTTACCACCTCCGGTGATCTGGCCAACCGCCTGATGCATCCGCGTTACGGCATCGACCGCGAATACGCGGTGCGTACTTTGGGTGAGCTGGAAGAAGGCATGCGCCAAAAATTGCTGGCAGGTGTCGAACTGGAAGATGGGACGGCACAATTTTCGCGCATCGCCGACGGCGGCGGCGAAGGTATCAACAAGTGGTATCGCGTCACCATCGGCGAAGGTCGCAACCGCGAGGTGCGTCGCATGTTTGAGGCGGTCGGCTTGACCGTGTCGCGTCTAATTCGCACCCGTTACGGCGTGATGACTTTGCCGCGCGGCTTGAAGCGTGGTCGCTGGGAAGAGCTGGACGAGAACGCGGTACGCGATTTGATGGGCGTGGCCGGTTTAGAAAAGAGCGGTGGACAGCAGCAACAGACCAAGGGTAAGAGCGGCAAGAGTCGTCAGGGCGACGGCGGCGGATTTGGCAAGCCACAGCAGGCACGTGGCCAGAAACCGGCGCGCAGCCGACAACCGGATCCTTTGCAAACCGCCTTGGGCTTTGCCGGCATGGAGCAGCCACGGCGGCGCGGCGGCATGAACCGCGACGGCAACAAAATGCCAATGCCGGGTGTTTTTACGGGTGGGCAGCGCCGCCGCGGACGCGGGTGATGTGCGTGTTTGCGCATCCTTAAGGATTGATTTTCAAGGGTATTTCCTTCGTGAAAATCTATTTCCGCATTGCGATAAAGCCTTGAATCGCTTATAATCTTATGGTTAACGGGGGAAGCCGGCGCGCGTAGCGTGGCTTGATCCGGTCCGGCACGAACGAGGACGATAAAAAGATGGGCAGATGCCCATTTTTTTTTGCTTGATTGGATTGGGATGCGTGGGTTTAAAAGATACAGATACGCGAATTTGTTACGGGTCGGAATGGAAAGGATGAGGGAATAAGCGTGCAGTTGCTCGAATTGATAGATAAAACCGTAACCGGCATGGAGTATGAGCTGGTCGATCTCGAGCAGGCAGCGCGTGGTTTGTTGCGGGTGTATATCGATTTCCCGGCGAGTGACGAAGAGCGCAGCATCACGGTTGAAGATTGCGAAAAGATCAGTCATCAATTGACCCATGTGTTCACGGTCGAGAATGTGAATTACGAACGGCTGGAAGTGTCTTCGCCGGGACTGGATCGGCCGCTAAAGAAATTTGCTGATTATGTGCGCTTTGTCGGGTGCGAGGTGACGGTCAAGCTGCGTATGCCGATGGCGAGCGCAGCCAATCGCAAAAATTTTCAAGGCATCCTGCATGCGCCGGAAGGCGACAAGCTGAAATTGGAATTTGAAGTAAATGAAGGATCGGCGCTGTTGGAATTTTCTCTCGCCGATGTGGACAAGGCACGGTTGGTGCCGCAAGTGAATTTTAGGAGTCGCAAAGCATGAGTCGCGAAATTTTGTTGCTGGTCGATGCACTGGCGCATGAAAAAAATGTCGATAAGGAAGTCGTCTTTGGTGCGCTGGAGCATGCGCTCGCTCAAGCGACCAAGAAACGCTATGAAGGCGAAGTCGATATTCGTGTCTTTATCGATCGCGAAACCGGCGAGTTTGAATCTTTCCGTCGCTGGCATGTCGTGCCGGATGAGGCTGGCCTGCAATTACCCGATCAAGAAATTCTGCATTTTGAAGCGAAAGAGCAGATCGCCGACATCGAGATCGATGATTACATTGAAGAGCCGATCGAGTCGGTCGAATTTGGTCGCCGTTTTGCACAAGACACCAAGCAAGTGGTGTTGCAACGTATTCGCGATGCAGAACGTGAACAAATTCTGGCCGACTTCCTCGAACGCGGCGATTCGCTGGTGACTGGCACCATCAAGCGCATGGAGCGCGGCGATGCCATCGTCGAATCCGGCAAGATCGAAGCGCGCCTGCCGCGCGACCAGATGATCCCGAAGGAAAATCTGCGCATCGGCGACCGCGTGCGCGCCTTCATCTTGCGCATCGACCGCAATGCTCGCGGCCCGCAAGTGATCCTGTCGCGTACCGCGCCGGAATTCATCATGAAGCTGTTTGAGCTGGAAGTGCCGGAAATCGAACAAGGCTTGCTGGAGATCAAATCGGCGGCGCGCGATTCCGGCGTGCGCGCCAAGATCGCCGTCTTTACCAGCGACAAACGCATCGACCCGATCGGCACCTGCGTCGGCATGCGCGGTTCGCGCGTGCAGGCCGTGACCGGCGAACTCGGCGGCGAGCGTGTCGATATCGTGCTGTGGTCGGACGATCCGGCGCAGTTTGTGATCGGCGCACTGGCCCCGGCCAACGTCTCCTCGATCATGGTCGATGAAGACAAGCATGCGATGGACGTGGTGGTCGATGAAGAAAATTTGGCGATTGCCATCGGTCGCGGTGGTCAGAACGTGCGCTTGGCGTCCGAGTTGACCGGCTGGCAGATCAACATCATGACCGCCGAGGAATCGGCTGACAAATCGGCGCAGGAAACTGCTTCGATCCGCGTGCTGTTCATGGAAAAACTCGACGTCGATCAGGAAGTCGCCGACATCTTGGTGGAAGAGGGTTTTGCTTCGCTGGAAGAAATTGCTTACGTGCCGATCCAAGAAATGCTGGAAATCGACGCCTTCGACGAAGACACCGTCAACGAACTGCGCACTCGCGCCCGCGACGCGCTGGTGACCGAGGCGATTGCTTCCGAAGAAGGTCTGGAAGGCATGGACGACGAGCTGGTCAACTTGGAAGGCATGGATCGCATCACTGCCGGCAAGCTGGGTCTGGCTGGCATCAAGTCCGTGCAGGATTTTGCCGGACTTGCCTATGACGAGTTCAGCGCGATCTTGGCTCTGCCGATCGACCGTGCGCGCGCCCTGATTGAAAACGAATTTGCAGATGTGACCGATGACGAGATGAAGCTGATCGACGCTAAATACGACGATCACGCCAAGTCGCTGCAGGCCAAGGGATGGGATCTGGCGGAAGCGAAGTAACACATCTTTTTGTCATCACGCGTTACATAGAAAAGAGGACTGAATGGCGAGCAACAACGTAGCCCAATTTGCCACTGAACTGAAGATGCCGGCTGATCTGCTGCTGACGCAGCTGCGCGCCGCCGGCGTCGAGAAAAGTTCGGCGTCCGATGTCTTGTCCAAGGAAGATAAGGACAAACTGCTCGGCCACCTGCGCCGCGCGCACGGTGCGGCACCCGATGCCGAGAAAAAGAAGATTACGCTGACCCGCAAGGAAACGTCGGAGATCAAGCAAGCCGACGCTACCGGTAAGTCACGCACCATCCAAGTCGAAGTGCGCAAGAAGCGTACTTTCATCAAGCGCGACGAAGCCGCGCCGGTGGAAGCGCCGGTTGTCAACGCCGCGCCGATCATCGACGAGGCGGAGCAGGCGCGTCGCGCCGACGAAGCGCGTCGTCAGGCCGAATTGATCGCGCGTCAGGAGGCTGATTTGCGCGAGAAGCAGGAGCGCTTGGCCAAACTGGAAGCCGAGAAGGAAGCGCAGGACAAGGTTTTGCGCGAGCAGCAGGAAAGCGCAGCGCAGACCAGTGCGACTTCTGGCGAAGCCGACGAGCAGAAGCGTGCCGATGCTGAGGCAGCACGTCAGCAGGTTACCCAGGAAACGGCCGAAAAAGCCGCCGCTGCGGAACGCGCGCGCAAACAAGTTGCCGACGAAGTGGCGCAAATCAAGGCGATGATGAATGCGCCGCGCAAGGTCATCAAAGCACCGGAGCCCGCGCCCGCTGCCAAGGCATCTGAAGGCACGCTGCACAAGCCTGCAGACAAGAAACCGGGCGAAAAGAAAGACGACAAGAAGCCGGCCGGCGACAAAAAATCGATCAAGTCCGCCAATGTGTCATCGACTTGGCAGGACGACGCCGCCAAGAAGCGCAGCGGCGGCATGAAAACCCGTGGCCCCACCGGCGGCGGCGGTCGCGATGGTTGGCGCGCGGGACCGAAAGGTCGTCGTCATCATCAGGAAGACGATCGCGAATCGAATTTCCAAGCGCCGACCGAAGCCATCATCAAGGATGTGTATGTGCCGGAAACGATCACCGTTGCCGAGATTGCACACAAGATGGCGGTCAAGGCCTCCGAAGTCATCAAGCATCTGATGAAGCTCGGTCAGATGGTCACCATCAACCAGGTGTTGGATCAAGAAACCGCAATGATCGTGGTCGAGGAGATGGGCCACAAGGCGCATGCTGCCAAGCTGGATGATCCCGAAGCCTTGCTGACCGAAGGCGCCGAGCACACCGATGCCGAAAGCCTGCCGCGTGCCCCAGTGGTGACTGTGATGGGGCACGTCGATCACGGCAAGACCTCGCTGCTCGACTATATCCGCCGCGCCAAGGTGGCGTCCGGTGAGGCGGGTGGCATTACCCAGCACATTGGCGCTTACCACGTCGAAACGCCGCGCGGCATGATTACCTTCCTCGATACGCCGGGTCACGAAGCGTTTACCGCCATGCGTGCCCGTGGCGCGAAGGCGACCGACATAGTTATTCTCGTGGTCGCATCCGACGACGGCGTGATGCCGCAGACCAAGGAGGCGATTGCTCATGCCAAAGCTGCCGGCGTGCCGCTGGTGGTGGCGATCAACAAGATCGACAAACCCGGTGCGAACCCGGAGCGCGTGACGCAGGAATTGATCGCGGAACAAGTGGTGCCGGAAGCCTACGGTGGTGAATCGCCATTCATTCCCGTGTCGGCCAAGACTGGTCAGGGCATCGACGAGTTGCTGGAAAACGTGCTGTTGCAAGCTGAAGTGCTGGAACTGAAAGCGCCGGTCGATGCGCCGGCCAAGGGGCTGGTGGTCGAAGCCAAGCTGGACAAAGGTCGCGGCCCGGTTGCCACCATCCTGGTGCAGTCGGGTACGCTCAAGCGTGGCGATGTCGTGCTGGCTGGTTCTTCGTATGGCCGCGTGCGTGCGATGATCGATGAAAATGGCAAGAACATTGCCGAAGCCGGTCCGTCGATTCCGGTCGAGATCCAAGGTTTGACCGAAGTGCCGGCTGCCGGTGAAGAAGTCATGGTGATGTCGGACGAACGCAAGGCGCGCGAAATCGGCCTGTTCCGTCAAGGTAAATTCCGTGACGTCAAGCTGGCCAAACAGCAAGCTGCCAAGCTGGAAAACATGTTTGAGCAGATGGCCGAGGGCGAAGTCAAGAATCTGCCACTCATCATCAAGACCGACGTGCAGGGCTCGCAGGAAGCACTGGTGCATTCCCTGCAAAAACTTTCCACCAATGAAGTGCGGGTGCAGGTTGTGCATGCGGCTGTGGGCGGCATCAGCGAATCCGACGTCAACCTGGCCGTGGCCTCGAAGGCTGTCATCATCGGCTTCAACACCCGTGCCGATGCATCGGCACGCAAGTTGGCCGAAGCCAGCGGCATCGATATCCGTTACTACAACATCATTTACGATGCAGTGGATGAAGTGAAGGCGGCGCTGTCGGGCATGCTGGCGCCGGAGAAGCGCGAACATGCGCTCGGCTTGGTCGAAATCCGCCAGGTTATTTTGGTCAGCAAGGTCGGCGCGATTGCCGGTTGCTATGTGCTCGATGGCCTCGTCAAGCGCGGCTCTTCGGTACGCTTGCTGCGCAATAATGTGGTGGTGTGGACCGGCGAAATCGATTCGCTCAAGCGTTTCAAAGACGACGTCAAGGAAGTGAAAGCCGGCTTCGAGTGCGGTCTGACGCTGAAAAATTTCAACGACGTGCAAGAAGGCGACCAGCTGGAAGTGTTTGAAGTCCAGGAAGTGGCGCGGACGCTGTAAAGACAGCAGCAAGACAGGGCAGGTGCTCCATGCGCCTGCCCGTCTGCAGAAAGCAGGCAACGAGCATCATGGCCAAACACAGTAAAGCTATTCCCGGCCGCATGCAACGCGTGGCAGACCAAATTCAGCGCGATCTGGCGGAAATCATCGCATATGAATTGAAGGATCCGCGCGTATCCATGATGACCATCACCGAAGTACAAGTGACGCCTGATTACGCGCATGCAAAAGTGTTTTTCACCATGCTGGCCGATGATGCGGACAGCATCAAAAATACTGTGCAAGGCTTGAGCAAGGCTGCTGGTTTCATTCGCGCTCAGCTCGGACGCCGATTGACGATACACACTCTTCCCGAACTACATTTTGTCCACGATACTTCGACAGCACGCGGCATAGAATTGTCGCGCCTGATCGACGAAGCCAACGCCACCCGCGCCAGGGATGCGGACGAAAGCTGAAGCTGCCTGCGGTGTCGCATCTCGCATGACCCATTCCCCGAAAAAGATACGCCTGCCGCTCGACGGCGTGCTGTTGCTCGACAAGCCTGCCGGCCTGTCGAGCAACGATGCGCTCATCAAGGCCAAGCGCCTGTTGAATGCGAAAAAGGCCGGCCATACCGGCACGCTCGACCCTTTCGCCACCGGCTTGCTGCCATTGTGTTTCGGCGAAGCGACCAAGTTCGCGCAGGATTTGCTCGATGCTGATAAGACTTACGAAACGGTGGTGCATCTAGGCATCCGCACCGATACCGGCGATACCGAAGGCGCAGTACTGGCGCAAAGCGCAGTGCATGTGACGCGCTCGCAGATCGAAGCCGTGCTCGCACAATTCCGCGGCGAAATCGAGCAGGTGCCGCCCATGCATTCGGCGCTGAAGCGCGACGGCAAACCCTTGTATGAATATGCGCGGGCTGGTATCACACTGGAGCGCGATGCGCGACGCGTGATAATCCTTGCGTTGGAATTGCTGGATTACGCGGCGCCCTATCTGCGCTTGCGTGTCAGTTGCAGCAAAGGCACCTATATCCGCGTGCTGGGCGAGGACATCGGCGCGGCGCTCGGTTGTGGCGCGCATCTGCAAGCCTTGCGCCGTATCCGGGTCGGCAATTTGGAACTAGAAGGCTGCGTCACGCTCGATGCGCTGGCGGCGACCGACGAAGCGGATCGGTCGCGGCTGCTGGCACCGGTCGATGCCTTGCTGTCATCCTTTCCCGCCATCCATTTGCCCGCGACGCTGGCGCAACGTTTCCTGCACGGTCAGCGCCTCGCACTTGGCAAGGAGGGTGTGGTATTGCCGGCAGACCTAGGCCGGGTGCGCGTATATGACGAATCCGGGCGGCAACTGCTCGGCACCGCCCAGTTACAGGAATACGGCATCCTCGCGCCGGAACGCCTGATCTCCACGCAACATCCCTGATTGTCATGCCCCGGTAGCCTACCGCGGCTATCCTGCTCTCACTGTGAGTCGAGGGCGATTGTAGGGGGCGCAACCCATTGAAATTTCAAGGATTTTTACAGTTTCGTGCGTCGCAACATGCTATAATTTCAGGTTTCCCGCATCCGCATCCCAACGATCATGTCCAATACCAAACGCGCCCTGCGCAATATCGCCATCATTGCCCACGTTGACCACGGCAAAACCACGCTGGTGGATCAACTGCTGCGCCAGTCCGGCACCTTTCGCGAAAACCAGCAGGTCGATACCCGCGTCATGGATTCGAACGATATCGAAAAAGAGCGCGGCATCACGATTCTCTCGAAGAACTGCGCGGTTGAATACAATGGCACCCACATCAATATCGTCGATACCCCCGGCCACGCCGACTTTGGCGGCGAGGTTGAGCGCGTGCTGTCGATGGTGGACTCCGTTCTACTCCTAGTCGATGCGCAGGAAGGCCCGATGCCGCAAACTCGTTTCGTTACGCGCAAAGCATTGGCGCTGGGTCTGAAACCGATCGTCGTCTTGAACAAGATCGACCGGCCGGGCGCACGTGCCGAATGGGCGATTAACGCCACTTTCGAACTGTTCGACAAGTTGGGTGCGACCGAAGAACAACTCGACTTCCCGGTAATCTACGCTTCCGGTCTGAACGGTTACGCTGGTTTGACAGAAGACGTGCGCAGCGGCGACATGACGCCCTTGTTCGACGCCATTCTGAAATATGTCCCGGCGCGTGAAGACGACCCGGACGCACCGTTGCAACTGCAAATCACTTCGACCGAATATTCCTCCTATGTCGGCAAGATCGGCGTCGGCCGCATTCTCGCTGGTCGCATTAAGGGCGGTCAGGACGTGATCTGGATGAATGGCCCGGAAG
>JAFECY010000227.1 GCA_018241865.1 Pseudomonadota bacterium
GCAGCAGGTTGAAAATTGGATAGAATCGGAAATGCGGGTGATTTCGCCCGATATCTATTCAACAAAAACCTGATCCCTTGAAGCTACTACGCCAGAGTTCGCCTGACCCGCATCAGCTCGCGCTGCAGCTCGATTTTTTTGCTCCCGATCCGGCTTCGCATGCGGCGGTCGATTCCCCCGCGCCGCAAGCACTGTCGGGCGGCGGCGCACAATCCGCTGTGCAAAGTACGATGCAAGGCGTACCGCCCACGCAAAGCGAAACACCGCTCGCACCACCGCCCGGCAAACGCCGCATCCATCTCGGCGGTCATGTGCTCGATTACACTCTAGTGCGCTCCAAACGCCGTTCGATCGGTTTTCTGATCGGCGACGAAGGCTTGCGCATGTGCGCGCCGAAGTGGGTCACCATCGGCGAGATCGAAGGCGCGATCCGCGAGAAGCAGCGTTGGATATTCGCCAAACTCAACGAACGACGCGAACGTTCGGCGCGGCGCCTACAACCGCAGATGCAATGGCGCGACGGCGCGACCCTGCCTTATCTCGGCGCCGATCTGACGCTGCGCATCGCGAATACGCAGATACAAGGCATACACCACCATCACGAAACGCGCGAACTAATCGTTTGCTTGCCGGCTGATGCGAGCGAACAGCAATTGAAAGACCGCGTACAAGGCTGGCTGCAAATGGAAGCCAAGCGCCTCTTCGCCGAGCGCCTGCCGCTGTACGCGCAAAAGCTGCAAGTCGTTTATCAATCTTTCGCGTTATCGTCGGCCACCACCCAATGGGGTTCCTGCACTGCCGACGGCAAGATCCGCTTGAACTGGCGGCTGGTGCATTTTCCGCTGGCGCTGATCGATTACGTCATCGCCCATGAACTGTCGCACTTGCGCGAGATGAACCACAGTCCGCGCTTCTGGGCCACGGTGCAATCGATCTTCCCGGAATTTGAATCGGCCAAAAAAGCGCTGCGCGAACACGCGCCGGAATCGCTGCCGGCTTTCTGAAACCATGCATATCCTCCACACCATGCTGCGGGTCGGCAACCTGCAACGCGCCATCGATTTCTATACCCGGCTGCTCGGCATGAAGCTGCTGCGCACCACCGACCGTCCCGAACAGCACTACACGCTAGCCTTCGTCGGCTACGGCAACAACCCGGACCATGCCGAACTGGAACTGACCTACAACTACGGCGTGGACAAATACGAGATGGGCAGCGCATACGGCCACATCGCCATCGGCGTGCCGGATGTCTATCAGACTTGCGCTGCGATCAAAGCGGCGGGCGGCAATATCACGCGCGAACCGGGACCGGTGAAAGGCGGCGCGACTGTGATCGCCTTCGTGCAAGACCCGGACGGCTACAAGATCGAGTTGATTGAAAGACGGCCTGCCTAAGCGCCGCTCTCGGGCATGCACGCCCTGAATTTTCAGGATTGAACTGGCTAATTTGACGATACAATTCCTCCACATCGTCTCGCGCAGAATCTGTCGCGGAATCTGTCAGGATCCTCATGTTCATCCTCGTTCACCGATTGTTCTTGCTGGTACTCGCCTGCCTGTGCTGGCTTGCGCCGCCCGCCCTTGCCGCCACACCGGCCGCGCAACAACCGGTGCTGGTGCTATCGACTGACAGCTACAGCCCCACGTTTTTCAAAATCTTCGCCAGCATGAATGGCGTGCTCCAACAAAATCTGAAAGACGGTTACGTCCTGTATCCGCAAGGGCTCGATGCGCATCATCTGAACAATCCAGCATACCGCCAGCAAGTTCACTCTCTACTGCAGGAAAAATTTCGCCACACTGATTTCAAGGCGATCGTGGTGATCGGCAATAGCGCACTGCGCTTTCTGCTGGAATCACAACCGCGCCTCTGGCCCGATACGCCGATTGTCTTCACCAGGGTCAGCAGCAATGCACTCGATAAAATGTCTCTGCCAAAAAATGCGACTGGCTTCAAGGTAGGCTATTCGTTGAGCCATACGGTGAATTTGGCGCGTGCTCTCCTGCCACAAACCAAACGATTGGCATTGATCGGCAATGCTCCAGAGAACGACAATTACCGTCCGTATTTCAATGCTGATCTAAGCGCACTGCACGATCAGATGGCATTCATCGACCTGCGCGGCCAGCCGATCGAGGAAATCAGGCAAGCCGCTGCTACGCTACCGCAAGATACTGTGATCTACTTCACATCACTGACAGACGACAGCACGGGGCGCAATTTCTTTTCACAGGTTGCGCTGCAATCGATTGCCTCCAAAGCCAATCGACCCATCCTCGTCGATAATGAAACCAATATCGATGCCGGCGTAGTAGGTGGCATCGTTTACGACCCGGTGACAGAAGGTAGCGATGCCGGCAAGCTAGTGCAACGCGTCCTGCAAGGGGAAGCGGCTTCCACGATACCAATCGCCACCAGTCCCGCGGAGCCCGTTTTCGACTGGCGTGAACTCAATCGCTGGCATATTAGCCGGGAGAGATTACCTCCGCAAAGTGAAGTGCGCCATTACGAACCCACTGCTTGGGAACAATATCGCCGAGAAATCATTGCCATTATTGCCGTCATCGTCCTGCAATTCGGTCTGATGGTATGGCTATTGTTAGAACATAAGCGTCGCATACGCGCGGAACAGGATTCACGCCGGCGTCTGGCAGAAATTGCACACATGAACCGTATCACGACCGCCACATTTTTCTCGGCCACACTGGCACATGAATTGAATCAACCGCTGGCGGCCATCCTCAGCAATACAGAAGCGGCAATGCTGTTCCTGAAATCCGACCCGCCTGCGCTCAAGGACGTACAAGAAATTCTGAACGATATCTACCGCGATGATCGACGTGCCAGCGATCTGATCCTGCGGATGCGCGAATTGCTGAAAAAATCGGAATCGACAGTACAGGTGATCGACCTGAACGACGTGGTCAACAACACCATGCAATTCCTTGCTGGTGAAGCGCGCAACCGAAACGTGATGCTCACGGCGCATTTGTCGTATCACCATCTACTGGTCTTCGCTGACCAAGTGCAGTTGCAGCAAGTCATCATCAATCTCATCATCAACAGCATGGATGCGCTGGCCGAGATGCCGGACGGCCAGCGCGCGATCAGTGTACGGACTGCGCTCGTCGATGCCGGCGCTGAAGTGTGCGTGTTGGATTCCGGTCCTGGATTCGGCGACAATCTGGGGCGCATCTTCGAATCGTTTTTCACCACCAAACCGCACGGCATGGGGCTGGGTCTGCCGATCATTTCAGACATCGTCCACTCGCACGGCGGCCACATCACAGCCGAGAACAGCCCCGGCAGCGGCGCAATGGTGTGCGTCGTGCTGCCGCTGCACAAGGAATCGTCGATATGAACGACACACCGCCGCTGATCCATATCGTCGATGACGAGGCCGCGCTGCGCACCGCCTTGTCGCGCCTGTTGACGGCATCTGGCTATCGCGTCGCCAGTTACGAATCCGCCGCCCAGTTCCTCGATCGCCCCGGCAACGAAGAACCGGGATGTATCCTGCTCGATGTCAACATGCCGGGCTTGAGCGGTCTGCAATTGCAGGAGCATCTCGGCAAGATACGCAGCCGCTTGCCCATCATCTTTCTGACTGGGCATGGCGACATCACCATGAGCGTACGCGCCATCAAGGCCGGCGCAGAGAATTTTTTGGCCAAACCGGTCGCGCAGACTGACCTCATCGACGCCATCCAGTGCGCGTTACAGCGTTATCACGCGACCCATGCCGAGCATGCGCAACAGGATGCTTTACAACGCCGTTTCGCTTTGCTGACGGCAAGGGAAAAGGAAGTGTTCGCCCTACTGATCCAAGGTTTGCTCAACAAGCAAATCGCCCACGAGTTGGGCAACACCGAACGCACCGTCAAGGCGCATCGCCACAGCATCATGGAAAAGATGGAAGCCAAATCCTTGGCGGAGCTGGTTGCGCTGGCGTCCCGAGCCGGTTGGCTGCCCGCTCCGGCGGTTTCCGACTGAACTGACTTCAGCACAAGTCATACGTCCTCGTTCGACCTCGATGGTTTGCCGCTCGGCCATCTGAGATTCGACTACGCTTACATCAGCGGCATGCCACGCAACTAGAACGGCTGCGGCTGCACCATCGCCCCTCACCCCATCGCCAGTACAGCCTCCCTCCCGGCAGGCCGTGCTATTGCACCAAAGGACAATATCCCCACCTAGGTGCGCTTGCTAAAGTAAGTCATCCGAGGCGCAATGGCCTCGCCGATTGATGGAAACAGCAGGCAGACCCATGACGAATTCCCCCTCCATCGTTGCCGTGGTTGAAAACGATACGGCTTTATTAACCGCGCTGGATCGTTTGCTGCGAGCGCATGGCTATCACGCGGAAGTGTATGGCTCGGCGGAAAGTTTTTTGGAACGCCAGTCGGCAACACGCATTACTTGCTTGATTCTGGACATCGACCTCGACGGCATTTCTGGACTGGAATTACAAAAAACATTAGTCGGAACAGGGTGCGCGCCGCCGATTGTATTCATCACCGGGCATGGCGAAGCGCACAGCATGCGACAAGCGCAGGAGATGGGGTGTATTGCCTACCTCATCAAACCCTTTGAGTCACGCCAGTTGATCCAAGCATTGCATCAAGCAATTCAGAAGGCGGAATGAAGCAGCAAGATAATAAACCACCAGTACAAAGGAGCAGATCATGGAACTAATTGCCGCAAACGAGAAGCAAACCACAATTGACAACATCGGCATGGAATTTCTCGCCTTCCGGCTTGGGGAAGAAGAATACGGCGTGCAAATTCTGAAAGTGCAGGAATTACGCAACTACGAGAACGTCACAACGATCGCCAACGCACCGAATTTCATCAAGGGCGTCATCAATTTGCGCGGTCGCATCGTGCCGATCATCGACATGCGGATCAAGTTCAACCTGGGCAATCCAACCTACGATCAATTCACCGTCGTCATCATCTTGAACGTCGCCAATCACATCATCGGCATGGTGGTGGACAGCGTGTCGGATGTCATCACGTTGACGCCGGGTGATATCAAGCCGGCACCGGAAATGGGCGCGGCTTTCGATACGCAATACCTGATCGGCCTCGGCACCATCGACCAACGCATGTTGATGCTGATCGATATCGAACGCCTCATGTCGAGTAACGACATCAGCCTGATCGCCCAAGTAGCGGCATAACCCATCCAAGACATCTTATTAGGAGAACCATCATGCTACAGAACCTCACCATCAAGTCACGTCTGATTTTTGTGCTGGCCTTGCTGTCTGCCTTCATGGTCATCATCGGCGCCGGCGGACTCATCAGTCTGAACGCCACCAACGCCTCCCTCAAAACTGTCTATGACGACCGGCTGGTGCCCATGGGTCAGCTCAACCGTGTAATCCGGCTGGTCAACCGCAATCAGTTGATCGTCGCCAAAGCGCTCACCGGCGATCCAGCGCAAATCGAAAGAGAGATGGATGCCGTGCAAAAAAATCAAGAAGATGCCAACAAGGAATGGGCTGCATATCAGGCCACTGAACTA
>JAFECY010000228.1 GCA_018241865.1 Pseudomonadota bacterium
AATCCATGGCCACCTGCGGCGCGCGCTGCATGTCTGCAATTTTCAAGCGCAAGCCGGAAGGCGCAGCCAGCTTAAACAATTTCATCGCATCGTCGAGATGAATGAAAACCAGCGTCGAATCGTATTCGTAATGTCCGGCCTCAAAAATACCTACTACCTTGAATTGCTTCAAACGCGGAATCACGCCAGCCGGCGTCACCTGCCCTTGCGGCGCAATCAAGGTAATTTTGTCGCCGAGCGTGACGCCCAAGGTGCGCGCCAAGTCGATGCCCAGTACGATATTGAATTCACCCGGCTTCAAATTGTCGAACGAACCCTGCTTCACTTGTTTCGTGACATCGGACACATTCGGTTCCTCTTGCGGCAACACGCCGCGCACCATCACACCGCGCACCGTATCGTCGCGAGTGACAATCGCTTGCCCGGCGACATAAGGCGCGGCGCCCTTGACCTCTTTATCCATGAAGGCCTCCCGCGCCGTCGCTTGCCAGTCGGGCATCGAGCCGGAAGCATCGTAGATTTCAATATGCGGCAACACCGACAGCATGCGATCGCGCACATCTTTTTGGAAACCATTCATCACAGACAGGACAATGATGGGTGCCGCAACGCCGGCCCAAATACCCAGCACCGAAATCAGGGATATGAAGGAAATGAAGCTGTTGCGGCTGCTGCGCCGACCGGCGCGGGTATAACGCAAACCGACCAGCCACTCGAACGGCAAATTTTTCATGAGACTCAAATATGGCTCCTGCGGCGCGCTGCAAAATTTTGGCAAATCTCGCTGCGAAATTTTGGCAAATCTGAAACACCGCATCTTGCCATACAATTCTGCTATGAGTCATCTCGCTAATCTCGCCATCCTGCTGCCTTTCGCCTTGCCGCCCGCCGAAATGGCCAACGACCTATTACGTGTATTACGCGCCTGCAAGACGCCGGCGCTAGCCATGCTGCTGGCGCGCGCGCCTTCTCCCGCCATCGAACGCTTCGACGGTTTTTCCCATGCACTGCCGCATGAAATCTGGCTGGCGCGCCAGTTCGGCCTAGACCGCGGCACGCAAGGCAGCAACAGCCCGCCGCTGGCATGCGCCGCCATGCGGCAGCTCGGCTTGCCGGCCGAAGATGGGGTCTGGTTCGTGCTCAATCCGGTGCATCTGCATATCGCGCGGGACCACATTGTGTTGACCGATGCCCGGCAACTCGACCTGACCGAGGCCGAGTCGCGCCACTTGTTTGACACCGCCCGTACCCTAGTCGAAGAAGAAGGCAAGCTGCTGCGCTATGGCGATGCCAAGACTTGGTTCCTGCGCGCCGACGACTGGAAAAATTTGCAAACCGCAACGCCGGACGCCGCCTGCGGCCACAACATCGATATCTGGATGCCGCAAGGCGATGGTGAACGCGCTTGGCGCAAACTGCAAAACGAAATCCAAATGCATTGGCATATCCATGCCGTCAACGATGCGCGCGAAGCACGTGCCGCCAAGCCGGTCAATTCACTCTGGCTGTGGGGCGGCGCTACCGCCAGTCTGCAAGCTAAGCCGGCAACTGCGCCGACGATATGCGAACTGCCTAGCCAACTGGCAGTCTATGCGCCGCCCGGCTCGGCATCCGCGCAGGCGGATAACAAGCTAATCGCATCCGACCAATTGATCGCGCCAGCCTTGGCTGGTGATTGGGGCGCATGGCTGCAGCAATTGCACGCGCTGGAAAATGAACAGCTTGCGCCCGCTTTAGAAGCCTTGCAATCCGGCGCGCTCAAGCAACTCACTCTCGTCCTGAGTCACAATACCGCTCTGGCCGAATTTGTCATCACGCGCAACTCGCTGCGCAAATTCTGGGCCAAACCTTCGCTGAAAAAATTACTCGTATGACCCGCATCGCCACCCGTTCCTATTCCATTCGCACGTCTGAATTGCTGGCCCAGCAAGGCTTACACCCAGTGCTGGCGCGCTTGTATGCCGCGCGTGGCCTGAGCGACAGCCGCGAACTGAACAGCGAATTGACGGCATTGATTGCGCCGGCCAGCCTGACCCACGTCGATACCGCCGCCGTCTTCCTCGCCGACGCCATCGCAGCAAACAAGAAAATGGTGATCGTCGCCGACTACGATTGCGACGGCGCCACCGCCTGCGCGGTCGGCTTGCGCGGCTTGCGTTCGATGGGGGCGCACGTCGATTACATCGTGCCGAACCGCTTCGAGTACGGCTATGGCCTGACGCCGGAAATCGTCGAGCTGACCGTGCGAGAAAAATCGCCCGACATCATCCTCACCGTCGATAACGGCATCGCCAGCATCGACGGCGTGGCCGAAGCCAACCGGCGCGGCATCGAAGTGGTGGTGACCGACCATCACTTGCCGGCCGACACCCTGCCGGCGGCGCGCGTGATCGTCAATCCCAATCAGCCGCATTGCGGCTTCCCCAGCAAAAATCTGGCTGGTGTCGGTGTGATGTTTTACGTGTTGCTGGCCTTGCGCGCCGAGCTGCGCAAGCGTGGCGTGTTCGATGCGCAAACCCAGCCGCGCCTTGACGCCCTGCTCGATCTGGTGGCGCTCGGCACCGTGGCCGACGTGGTGAAACTCGATGCCAACAACCGCATCCTGGTGGCGCAAGGCCTGAAGCGCATGCGTTCCGGCCGCATGCACGCGGGCATCGCCGCGCTGTTTCGTGCTGCCGGCCGCGAAGCACGGCGCGCTTCGCCCTTCGACCTCGGGTTCGCGCTGGGGCCGCGCCTGAATGCGGCCGGCCGCTTGGCCGACATGTCGCTCGGCATCGAATGCCTGACCACTGACGACGAAGGCCGCGCCTGGGCGATTGCCCAGCAACTCGATATCATCAACCGCGAACGGCGCGAGATCGAAGCCGGCATGCAAGACACGGCGCTGGCGCTGCTAGAAAATTTCGACCCGCACGGCAAATCAACCATCAGCGTATTCGACGCATCCTGGCATCAAGGCGTCATCGGCATCGTCGCCTCGCGTTTGAAGGAAAAATTTTATCGCCCCACCATCACCTTCGCCCCGGCCGCTGATGATGCGCTCATCAAAGGCTCTGGCCGCTCGATTGCCGGTTTCCACCTGCGCGATGCACTCGACCTTGTTTCCAAAAACGCGCCGACCCTGATTGAAAAATTCGGCGGGCATGCGATGGCGGCAGGATTGACCATCAAGACGGAAGCCTTCGAGGGCTTTGCCGCCGCTTTCGAGACAGTCGGCCGCGACTGGCTGACGACCAGCCAGCTAGAGCGCGTAATCGAAACCGACGGCGTGCTGGAAGATGCCTATTTCACGCCGCAATTCATCGCCCTGCTCGATGAACAAGTCTGGGGACAAGGCTTCGCCCCACCCATATTTTGCGACACCTTCAAGGTACGCAATCAGCGCGTGCTGAAAGAAAAACACCTGAAATTACTGTTGGAAAAAGATGGCCAGCGCTACGACGCGATCTGGTTCGGCCATGCCGATTCTCTGCCGGCCGAGGCGCGGGTCGCTTACCGGCTCGACCTGAATGAATTCAATGGCGTCACCCGAGTGCAATTGCTGGTCGAACACGCAGAACCGGCCTAGGGAATGGGCGTTCCGTACGGTATAATCTCAGGTTTGACCGGATACGAAATTCATCATGGAAGCAGAACGCCTCAATACCCTTTCCGCCTTGCTGGCGGACCTCACCACCCGCGAGGTTGAACTACGGAGGTATCTTTGACTTCGTAGCGAAGTCGGAGAAACTCGAACAAGTCAACGCCGAACTGGAAGACCCCGGCGTCTGGAATGACCAGAAACGCGCCCAGGACTTGGGCAAGGAAAAAAAATCCCTCGAAGCCATCGTGCTGTCGCTGACCCAGATCGAAGCCGGTCTGCGCGACGCCTCCGACCTGTTCGCCATGGCGCG
>JAFECY010000229.1 GCA_018241865.1 Pseudomonadota bacterium
CTGAGCTAAGCACCCTACGGCTTAACCAGCCAAACCTGACGTTGTCACCACGTCACGAAAGACCGCCATTCTACAACAACTTTCTAATTTCTCGCAAGCAGCAATCAGATTAGTTGACGGCGTCTTTCAGTGCTTTGCCCGGTTTGAATTTCGGCACTTTGGCAGCCTTGATTTTGATGCTGGCGCCGGTTTGCGGATTGCGGCCAGTGCGTGCAGCGCGCTTGCCGACGGAGAAGGTGCCGAAACCAACTAAGGTCACTGTGCCATTCTTTTTTAAGGTGGTCTTGATTGCGGCGATTGCCGAATCCAGAGCGCGGGTTGCAGCAGCCTTGGAGATGTCTGCGGAATTGGCGATGTGATCGATTAATTCGGATTTGTTCATTGAGGTCCCCTCACATAAATAAAAATTCGCAATCGCGCTAGACTTTCCTACACAGTCTTGCACGCATTGCGAAAGGTCAAGAAAACTGCAGCCCGTATTAAACAAGTGGCTCACTCTCGTGTCAAGCAATTTGCGCACTAGAGCATCGCAGTCTCCGCCTATTTTTATGTGCATTGGCTCGACTAATGTGCGAAAAAAAGCGCTCCGAAGAGCGCTTTCGATTGCGAGTTTGCCGCGGTCAGTGTTTCACAACCGAACTATCGCTTGCTTCGCCACTCTTTTTCGTCGCAGCTTCCACCGATGTTTCCTCATCGGCCAGTGGAACCGGCTGACGTTCGAGTGCAATCTCCAGCACCTTGTCGATCCAACGCACTGCAACGATGTCGAGTTTGGTCTTGACGTTGTCGGGGATGTCGGCCAGATCCTTGACGTTCTGCTCTGGAATCAACACGGTCTTGATGCCACCGCGCATCGCTGCCAACAATTTTTCTTTCAAGCCGCCGATTGGCAAGACTTCGCCACGCAGCGTGATCTCGCCAGTCATGGCAACGTCAGCACGCACTGGAATGCCGGTGAACACCGAGACCAGCGCGGTCGTCATTGCGATACCAGCGGACGGACCATCTTTGGGCGTAGCGCCTTCCGGCACGTGGATGTGAATGTCACTCTTCTCAAACACATCGTTTTTGATGCCGAGTGTTTTTGCACGACTGCGCACCACGGTGCGCGCGGCTTCGATCGACTCCTTCATCACGTCACCAAGCGTGCCGGTGCGAATCACGCCCCCTTTACCAGGCATGGTCATCGCCTCGATGGTCAGCAAATCACCACCGACTTCGGTCCAAGCAAGACCGACCACCTGACCCACTTGATTTTCTTTTTCCGCGACACCGAAATCGAAGCGACGCACGCCCAGGAATTTATCCAAATTTTTAGGCGTCACAGAAATTTTGCGTTCCTGTTTTTTGAGCAGCAACATCTTCACGACCTTGCGGCAGATTTTGGAAATCTCGCGTTCGAGCGAACGCACACCGGCTTCACGCGTGAAATAACGGATGATGTCGCGGATAGCGCCTTCCGATACATGGATCTCCTCATCTTTCAGACCGTTATTTTTGATTTGCTTGGGCAGCAGGTAACGCTGAGCGATGGATGTTTTTTCATCCTCGGTGTAACCGGCTAGACGAATCACCTCCATCCGATCCAGCAAAGCCGGCGGAATGTTGAAGGAATTCGATGTCGCCACGAACATTACGTCGGACAAATCGAAATCGACTTCGATGTAATGATCCGAGAAAGTGTGGTTCTGTTCCGGGTCGAGCACTTCCAGCAGCGCCGATGAGGGATCGCCACGGAAGTCCATGCCAAGCTTGTCGATTTCATCGAGCAGGAACAGCGGATTGCGCACGCCAACTTTCGACAGGCTTTGCAATATCTTGCCCGGCATCGAGCCGATATAGGTGCGACGATGGCCGCGAATCTCGGCCTCATCGCGCACGCCGCCCAAGGCCATGCGCACATATTTGCGATTGGTCGCACGGGCAATCGATTGGCCGAGCGAGGTCTTGCCGACGCCCGGTGGGCCAACGAAACACAGAATCGGCGCTTTCAGTTTATCCACGCGCTGCTGTACGGCGAGATATTCGAGAATGCGTTCCTTCACTTTATCCAAGCCATAGTGTTCGTCTTCCAGCACCTTTTCGGCATTGGTTAGGTCGTTGTTGACCTTGGATTTTTTGCGCCACGGCAGGCCGAGCAAAGTATCGATGTAATTGCGCACGACGGTGGCTTCAGCCGACATCGGCGACATCATCTTCAGTTTCTTCAACTCGCTCTGAGCTTTCTCGCGCGCTTCCTTCGGCATCTTGGCGGCGATGATTTTTTTCTCGAGTTCTTCGAGATCCGCACCCTCCTCGCCCTCGCCCAATTCCTTCTGTATGGCCTTGACCTGTTCGTTCAAGTAATACTCGCGCTGCGATTTTTCCATCTGGCGTTTGACGCGGCCGCGAATGCGTTTTTCCACCTGCAAAATATCGAGCTCGCCTTCGAGCTGGCCGAGCAGATGCTCGTAGCGCTTGGCGACGTTGAAAATTTCCAAGATGACCTGTTTCTGCTCCAGCTTCAACGGCAAGTGAGCGGCGATGGTGTCGGCCAAGCGACCGGCATCATCGATGCCCGCCAGTGAGGTCAAAATTTCCGGTGGGATTTTCTTGTTCAGCTTCACATACTGGTCGAATTGCTGCACGATTGCGCGGCGCATCGCCTCCACTTCGGATTCGTCACCCATTTCGGAATCGACCGGCGTCAGTTCCGCTGTGAAATGCGTATCGAGTTCATCGATGTGGTGTATGCGCGCGCGCTGCGCGCCTTCAACCAGCACCTTGACAGTGCCGTCCGGCAGCTTGAGCATTTGCAAGATGTTGGCGACGCAGCCAATCTCGTAAATATCGTCGGCGGAAGGCTCGTCTTTGGCGGCAGCTTTCTGGGCGGCCAGCATGATGCTCTTGTCCTGCTCCATGGCGACTTCGAGCGCCTTGATGGATTTGGGTCGGCCGACAAACAGGGGAATCACCATGTGCGGAAACACGACGACGTCGCGCAACGGCAGCAAGGGTAACTGGGTGTGTTCGATTTGGTTGGATGTCGTCATAGCAGGCCTCGTCAGTCAATCTGTTTCATGATGTTGGCGCGAATGGGCAAAACACAAGCCCACGCATGCATCATTGTTTTCGTTACGTTGAAAATACAATAAAAAAAGCCACACGCGAAGTTTCCTTCGGGTGGCTTTGCGATCGAAGCCTCACTGTTATTATTTTTTCTTAATTGTACTGCTTTTAAACAAAAATTTCGGCGGGAGTTTTCGACTGCTTTTTGCCCACGTTATTTTGCCCCGGACACCTTCGGCTGCTCATGATAAATCAGCAAAGGTTTCGCGCCGTTGGTGATGGTGTTTTCATCGATCACTACCTTGGCGACGTTTTGCTGATTCGGCAATTCGTACATCACATCGAGTAGAGCGTGTTCCAGAATCGAGCGCAAACCGCGTGCGCCGGTCTTGCGCGCCAACGCCTTGCGGGCAATCGCATGCAAAGCAGCGGGGCGAATTTCTAATTCTGCGCCCTCCATTTCCAGCAACTTAGAATATTGCTTGACCAAGGCGTTCTTCGGCTCAAGCAAAATTTCGATCAAGGCTTCTTCATTCAATTCGCTCAGCGTCGCCACCACCGGCAAACGGCCGACCAGTTCGGGAATCAGGCCGAATTTAATCAAATCTTCCGGCTCGGTATCCATCAACATTTCGCTGGCATTACGTTCGCTTTGACTCTTGACGCTGGCACCAAAACCGATGCCGCTCTTTTCAGAACGGTTGGAAATGATCTTGGCCAAACCGTCGAAAGCACCGCCGCAGATGAACATGATATTGGTCGTATCGATCTGCACGAAATCCTGGTTCGGATGCTTGCGACCGCCTTGCGGCGGTACCGACGCCATCGTGCCTTCGATCAGTTTCAGCAAGGCTTGCTGCACACCTTCGCCCGAGACGTCGCGGGTGATCGAGGGGTTGTCGGACTTGCGCGAAATCTTGTCGATCTCGTCGATATAGACGATGCCCTTCTGCGCTTTTTCGACTTCGTAATTGCAGTTCTGCAGCAGCTTCTGGATGATGTTTTCCACGTCCTCGCCGACATAACCGGCTTCCGTCAACGTGGTGGCGTCGGCAATCACAAAAGGCACGTTGAGCATGCGTGCCAAAGTTTGCGCCAGCAAAGTCTTGCCGGAACCAGTCGGGCCGACCAACAAAATGTTGCTCTTGGCTAGCTCGACTTCGTCTTTCTTGCCGAAATGCTTCAGACGTTTGTAATGGTTATACACCGCCACCGACAGAATGCGCTTGGCGGTTTGCTGGCCGATCACGTACTGATCGAGCAGATCGCAAATTTCTTGCGGCGTCGGCAAATCGGATTTTTGATCGGCGGAGGATTCAGTCCCGGCGGCTTCGTCGCGGATGATGTCATTGCACAGATCAATACATTCATCGCAGATAAAAACCGAAGGGCCAGCGATGAGTTTTTTCACCTCGTGCTGGCTTTTGCCGCAGAAAGAGCAATACAGAAGTTTCTCGCTGCTTGAGGATTTTTTGTCAGACATGGTGCAATGTTAAGGTCACAATTGGTTTGATATTACCTGCGAAATGGCAATCCGTCACGAGAGCGCACAAGAATTGCATACAAAGCGACAACTCTGTCACGTAAAAACAAGACGCCCGGAGGATAAACCGTCCGGGCGTCTTGTCATGCATGCATCGAGACGCGATCAAGCACGGCTGGTCAGCACCTTATCAATCATGCCATATTCAGCCGCTTCGTCAGCCGACATGAAGTTGTCGCGGTCGGTGTCTTTGCTGATCTGATCCACGGTCTTGCCGGTCTTCTCGGACAGGATGTGATTCAGCCGATCGCGCAAATAAAGAATCTCGCGCGCTTGGATTTCGATGTCGGCAGCCTGACCTTGCGCGCCGCCCAGCGGTTGGTGAATCATAATGCGCGAGTTCGGCAGCGAGAAACGTTTACCTTTAGCGCCAGCGGCCAACAAAAACGCGCCCATCGATGCCGCCAAGCCGGTACACAAAGTGGACACGTCCGGTTTGATGAATTGCATGGTGTCGTAAATCGCCATGCCTGCCGAAACTGAGCCGCCCGGCGAGTTGATGTAGAGCGAAATATCCTTGTCCGGGTTCTCGCTCTCCAAGAACAGCATCTGCGCCACGATCAGGTTGGCCGAGTGGTCATTGACCGGGCCGACCAGAAAAATCACGCGCTCCTTCAACAGGCGCGAGTAGATGTCGTAAGCGCGTTCGCCGCGCCCGCTTTGCTCGATCACCATCGGCACCATGCCGAGCATTTGGGTATCGAGTGCAGAGTTTTGTGTCATGCGTGTGCCTTCCTCAGGAGAGCGACGAGCAGCTTGCCGATTAGGCTTGTGCGTTGTTGCCCATCAATTCATCGAACGCGACCGGCTTCTCGGTCACCTTGGCTTTGCCCAGCACATAGTTGACGACGTTTTCTTCCAAAACAAGGGCTTCGACTTCGGCTAGGCGACGACGATCGCTGTAATAATACTTCGTCACTTGTTGCGGGTCTTCGTAGCTTTGGGCGAATTCCTCGATTTGCGTCTTGATTTGTTCCGGCGTTGCTTGCAAATTGTTGGCCTTGACCACTTCCGCCAAGATTAGGCCAAGACGCACGCGGCGCTCGGCTTGTGTCTTGAACAGTTCTGGCGGAAACGGCACGTCGCCGATTTTCATGCCGCGCTGAAGCATATCCTGACGCGTCATATCGGACAGGCGTTCAATGTCTTGATCGACCAGCGCTTTGGGCAAATCCAGCTCGGTCACTTTAATCAGCGCATCCATCACGCTGTCTTTGGTCTTGGCCTTGGCGCGGCCAGATACTTCGCGTTCCAAGTTGGCCTTGATATCGGCGCGCATCTTGCCCAGATCGCCGTCGGTAATGCCGAGCGACTTGGCGAAATCAGCATCGATTTCCGGCAGGTGCGCCCATTCCAATTTTTTGAGAGTCACGGTGAATTCGGCAGTTTTGCCGGCCACATCTTTACCGTGATAGTCGGCCGGAAAAGTCAGCGGGAAGGACTTGGCTTCACCGACTTTCAAACCGACGGTGGCGGCTTCAAATTCCGGCAACATGCGGCCTTCGCCCAGCACGAAAGGATAGTTCTCGGCCTTACCGCCTTGAAATTCAACGCCATCAATCTTGCCGACGAAATCAATGGTCACACGGTCGCCGTTTTGCGCGGTTTGCACCGGGCCGCCGTCGCCGTGCGCGCCCTGCTCGCCTTTGACGTGATAGTGCACGCGCTGCTTGCGCAAGATGTCGAGGGTTTTGTCGATCTCGGCATCGCTCACCAGCGAAGCGACTTTTTCGACTTCTGCCTTGGTGAGGTCGCCGAGTTTGATTTCTGGATACACTTCAAAGGTCGCATCAAAGGCGATCAAGCCTTCTGTCGCACCTTCACTGCCCTTCGGTTCGATACGCGGGAAGCCGGCGACGCGCAGGTTGTTTTCGGTAGCGGCATCGTTAAACGCGCGGCCGACCTTGTCGTTCAAAACCTCGGTTTCCACTTGATAACCGTACTGGGCGGCCACCATCTTCATCGGCACCTTGCCCGGACGAAAGCCCGGCGCCTTAGCGGTACGGGCGCGCACTTTCAAGCGCTTTTCCACTTCTGCCTTGACGTCATCCATCGGCACGGTGATGGTGATGCGGCGCTCGAGTTTTTCCAGAGTTTGAACAGCAGTTGCCATGTGAAATCGTCCAAAAATTAAGAATTACGGTTATGCAATGTTGGTGCGAGGAGGGGGACTCGAACCCCCACACCATTGCTGGCGTCAGGACCTAAACCTGGTGCGTCTACCAATTTCGCCATCCTCGCGGAAATATGCCGAGGAAGAACCCAAAAGCAAAGGGCGACCCTGAAGTGAAAATC
>JAFECY010000022.1 GCA_018241865.1 Pseudomonadota bacterium
ACCAGCCACACCGCCCGCCGCACATGTGGCGACGATCAAGCCGCGCCGGCCGCAATCGACCTCTTTTTCGTTACTCATACCAACCCCAATCAGTCAAAATATGAAATCTGCATAGAACTTCTCGCAACCTTAAATTATAACGAAGACACCCGGCGATTTGAAGTAAATCCATGCTCGGAAGCCATTTTTCCGTGAATCCCCCCTTACTTACCCCCAAGATGAGGGCGCGCCTTTGCCAAGCAGGAAGGCCTGCAGTTACAATCGGCCGGCGCTCTTGCGCTTAATTTCGCGCTCAAATTAGGAGAAAAACCATGGGAATGATGCAGGAATTCAAGGAATTTGCCGTCAAGGGCAATGTAGTTGACCTGGCGGTCGCGGTGATTATCGGCGGCGCTTTCGGCAAGATCGTCGATTCGGTAGTGCAAGACTTGATTATGCCGCTGATCGGCAAAGTGCTGGGCGGATTGGACTTCGCCAACTATTATCTCCCGCTGAATAACCAAGCCGCCAACCTGACTTTGGCCGAAGCCAAAAAAGCTGGCGCGGTATTCGCCTACGGCAACTTCCTCACGATCCTGCTCAACTTCCTCATTTTGGCTTTCATCATTTTCCAAATGGTGCGCCTGATGAACAAGGCCAAAGGACCGGCTCCGGCCGCCGAAGCGCCGGCGACACCAGAAGAAGTGCTGTTGCTGCGCGAGATTCGCGACAACCTGAAAAAATAATTTTCTTGGCTAAACCGGATTGGCAATGTCGATGAATTGATGATCGATGCCAAACCGGTTCGCCAGCGCCGCGCCGACGGCTTGGACGCCATAGCGTTCCGTCGCATGATGACCGCAAGCCAAGTAAGCCACGCCGGCTTCACGCGCCAGATGCACGGTCGGCTCGGAAATCTCTCCACTCAGATAAACGTTGACCCCGGCCGCGATCGCCTCACCCAACAGGTTTTGCGCCGCGCCGGTGCACCAGCCGATCTGGCTTATCGGTTGCGCTAGGTCGCCGATGACTTGCGGCGCGCGCCCCAAAGCCCGCTCCACCGCTTGCGCCAGCTTGCCGACCGTATCGATCGCTGGATCAGTCACACCCAGCCAGCCGAGATCGTCTTCACCGAAACGGGATTGCGCCGTCAAACCAAGCTGCCGCGCCAATTGGGCATTGTTGCCAAGCTCGGGATGCATATCGAGCGGCAAGTGATACGCAAATAAATTGATGTCATGCGCCAGTAGCAAGCGCAACCGATGGTGCTTTTGCCCGACGATGCGCGCATCCTCGCCGCGCCAGAAATAACCGTGATGCACTAGGATGGCATCGGCATCGCCCGCGACGGCGGCTTCGATCAAAGCTAGACTGGCGGTGACACCGCTGACCACTTTGCCAATCCGCGCACAACCCTCCACCTGCAAGCCGTTTGGACAATAATCGCGAAAACGTGCAATATTTAGCACTTGCGCGAGGTATTCGGCCATCGCGGTTCGATCCACTGTCTGTTGATTCATTCTTCTTTTTCCTATGCGACGTCTCTGGTTATTGTTTGCCCAAACCATCACAGTCGGTTTGGCGATCTGGTTTATTGTAGCGAGCCTCAAGCCCGAGTGGGTTGGTCGCGTGTTAGGCGGTGCCCAAACCGTGAAGCTCACTTCCTCCACCGTGAGCGTTCAAGAAGCTGCGCCCAGCTCGGACGCAAGCAGTCACGATTCCTATCGCGACGCCGCTAAGCGAGCCATGCCGGCCGTGGTCAATATCTATACGTCCAAGGCTTCGCGCCAGCGCAATCCGATGATGGATGATCCATTCTTTCGCCGTTTCTTCGGCGATCAAGATCAGGATGAAAAACAATTTAGCCTCGGCTCCGGCGTCATCGTCAGCAGCCAAGGCTATATTCTGACCAACAACCATGTGGTTGAAGCTGCCGACGAGATCGAAGTGGCGCTGGCCGATGGCCGCAAAGCTGCCGGCAAGGTGGTCGGCACCGACAGCGAAACCGACCTCGCGGTTATCAAGATTGATTTACCGAACCTGCCAGCAATCACGCTGGGACGGGTCGAACAATCCCGCGTCGGCGACGTGGTGCTGGCGATCGGCAATCCCTTCGGCGTCGGCCAAACTGTCACCATGGGCATCATCTCGGCGCTGGGTCGCAATCATCTCGGCATCAACACGTTCGAGAATTTCATCCAGACCGACGCCGCCATCAACCCCGGCAATTCCGGCGGCGCGCTGATCGACACCAACGGCAATCTGCTCGGCATCAACACGGCGATTTATTCGCGCAGCGGCGGCTCGCTCGGCATCGGCTTCGCTATCCCGGTTTCCACGGTCAAGAGTGTGATGGATGCGATCATCAGCACCGGTCAAGTGACACGCGGCTGGATCGGTGTCGAACCGCAGGACATCACACCGGAACTGGCGGAGAGTTTCGGTCTTCAGCAGAAATCTGGCGCGATCATCGCCGGCGTGCTGAAAGGCGGTCCGGCCGACAAAGCTGGCATGCGCCCCGGCGACATTTTGGTGGAAGTGGAAGACAAGCCGGTCAACGACACCACCGATATGCTCAATCTGATCGCGCAACTCCCGCCCGGCAACAAGGTTAGGATGACCGTGTTGCGCAAGAGTGAAAAAACGGTGCTGGACGTGAGCGTCGGTAAACGGCCGAAAATCAAACACGAATCCGACGAATAACATCGTCGAGAGCAATCATGCATGTGCGCGATCTGACGCAATTTTTGGCGGAGCTGGCGGAGAACAATAACCGCGCTTGGTTCGTCATGAACAAGCCGCGCTATGACATCTTGCGTGCCGAATTTTTGATGCTGGTGACACAACTGATTGCCGACATCAGCCAATTCGATCCCGCCATCGCCGACTGCAATCCGAAGAAAGCGCTGTTCCGCATCAACCGCGACATGCGCTTTTCCGCCGACAAGCGCCCGTACAAAACCACCTTCTCGGCCGCTATCACCGCCAGCGGCTTGAAGAAGCCGAGCCAAGGCGGTGGCCCGGCCTATTACTTCCACATCGACGCCGACGGCATGCTGCTCATTGCTGGCGGCGAATACATGCCGCCTTCCGACCGCTTGCGCGCGATCCGCCAACATGTGATCGATGACGCCGCCGGCTTCGGCAAGATGCTAAAGAACCGCAAATTGAAGGAGAGCTTCGGCGGCTTGCAAGAAGAAGGCAAGCTAAGCCGCCCGCCCAAAGGATTCGATGCCGACAGCCCGCAGATCGAGCACATCAAGCTGAAGAGCTTTATCGTCTGGAAGGAAAGCAGCCTGAAGAAGAAAATCCCGGCGGATTTGAAGCAGGAGATCCTGAACGGGTGCAAAGATGCGCAGGCGCTGATTAACTGGCTGCGTCAGGTAAAAACTTAGGAAGCTTTTTCTTCCGGCGCTTGCGTAACCCGGACGAACAGCGGCGCGACCAACAAACCGACTTCATACAACACACAGATCGGCACGGCCATGAAGATCATGCTCATGATGTCCGGTGGCGCCACCACGGCGGCAATCGCAAATGCCGCCACGATCACGTAGGCGCGTATCTGTTTTAGCTTTTCGATGCTGACCAGTCCCATGCGCACCAGCACGATCACCACGATCGGCACTTCAAAAATGATGCCGAAGCCCAAGCACATGGTCATCACGAAATCGAAGTAGCTTTCAATGTCGGGGGAAATCTTGATGGCGTGCGGCGCATAATCGTAAATCACCTTGAACACATTGCCGAACACGAAGAAATAACAAAACGCCACGCCGAACACGAACAGCAAAGTCGAGGAAATCACCAGCGGCGCAATCAAGCGTTTTTCATGCGCATACAGGCCGGGCGCGATGAACGCCCATGCTTGGTACAGTACCCACGGCAAGGCCAGCATGAACGACACGAGGAAGGTGAGCTTCATCGGAATCAGGAAGGGGCTAATGATGCCGGTGGCGATCATGTTCGTGCCGTGCGGCAGCGCCGCGATCATCGGCCGCGCCATGAAATCGTAAATCGCCGGCCCGCGCGGCCAGATGAAATACAACACGCAAAAAATAACCAGCACACTCAACGCCGACTTAACCACGCGACTGCGCAGTTCGATGAGATGCGATATGAAGGAATCTTCCACGCCTGTGTTCCTGGTGTTGGCCAATCGAGAAAGGCGCGTCAGTAAAATGAAGAGGATTTACCAGCACTGCCGGGGCGATATTTCGCCACTCTGGCGGCAGCGGAAATGATGCGAGTCTTGCGACCATTCTGCTGCTTGTACCAACCCGGCACAGCGGACGTACGCGCTAATTTCTTCCGACGGAAATTCCTGAGTTTGAGCGCCATCTGATCTGGCGTCGGCGTCGCTTGCAGGGACACGGATGCGGCATCGCCATGCCACGCCGAGTGGATCGTATTCTCGACACTGGCCAGATTATCAGCCACGGCTTTTTCCATCTTGCCAGCAGCCTCTTGGAAGCCTTGCTGCATTTTGCGCAATTCATCCAATTCGATTTCGCGGCTGACCTCCGCTTTGACTTGATTGAGATAACGCTGTGCCCGACCAAACAGACTGCCGGCCATGCGTGCCACGGTCGGCAGCTTTTCCGGCCCGATCACGACCAAGGCGACCGCGCCGACCAGCAACATCTTGGTCAAGCCGATATCCAGCATGTCATGCCACCTTATTCGTGTACGCCGCCATCAGCGCATCAGCTCTTGGTTTTTTCTTTGGCTTCGACGTCGATCGCAGCCTTGTCGGCCAGTTGCGAAGGCGCGGCGTTCTGGGCGTTTTTTTCCTCTTCGCCATTCATGCCATCCTTAAAACCCTTCACTGCCTTACCGAGATCGGAGCCGATATTACCTAGTTTTTTAGTGCCAAAAATCAGCACCACCACCAGCAGCAGCAGCAGCAGATGCCCCATGCTCAAACCCATGATTTTCTCCTTGCCGGACGCATGCGTCCTGATGTCAACACCTAGCTGCAGGCGTGACCTTATCGAAAACCGCGCCAAGGACGCGGGCCGCCATACACATGCAGATGCATATGGTAAACCTCTTGTCCGCCTTCCGGGCCGACGTTGAATTGCGTGCGGAAACCGCCGCTGCCAACCGCCCCGCCGTTTGGCACATAGCCATTGCCCAGTTCACTCGCCAGCTTTGGTGCCAGCAACATCATTTTACCCAACAATGCCGCATGCTTCTGTTCGCACTCGGCTAGGGTCGGAATGTGTTCCTTGGGCACGATCAAAAAATGCATCGGCGCGGCCGGGTTGATGTCGTGAAAAGCAATCACGTCCTCATCTTCATAGACCGTTTTCGAGGGGATTTGTTTCGCGGCAATTTTGCAGAAGATGCAGTCGTCCAAGGCTTTCTCCTCAATCCTGACGTTCGTCCTGTTCGCGTGCGGCGAGCTTACGATTGGCTTTTTCTTCGATGCCCGATATGCCTTCACGACGCGCCAATTCGCGCAACACATCCTGCGGCGTCAAATCGAATTGCGCCAACATAATCATCGAGTGGAACCAGAGATCGGCGCATTCATACAGCACTTTCGACTTGTCGCCGGACGCACGCGCATCCTTGGCGGCCATCACAGTTTCGGTGGCTTCTTCGCCGATCTTTTTCAAGATCGCATCGTCGCCTTTCGAGAACAGACGCGAGACATAGGATGTGTCCGGGTCGCCGCCATTGACCAACTTGCGCGATTCGATCACATCGGCCAGACGTTTCAGGGTATCGCTCATAGGTTTGCGGCGGTGCTTGACGCCGCCGGCTCGTCAGTAAAAATCATTTCTTGTAAATGCGCTCGGGGTCTTTCAAGACCGGTTCGACCGCTTTCCATGCGCCGCCTTTTTTCTCCTGTTCCAATTTCTGGAAAAAACAGGAATGGCGGCCAGTATGGCAAGCAATGCCATCGGCTTGCTCGACCTTCAGCAAGACCACGTCCTCGTCGCAGTCGAGGCGAATTTCATGCACCTTTTGCACATGGCCGGATTCCTCGCCCTTGTGCCACAGCTTCTTGCGCGAGCGACTCCAATAGACCGCTTCGCCGAGCTCGACGGTTTTCGCCAGTGCTTCGCGATTCATCCAAGCGAACATCAGCACATCATTGGAGCCGACTTCTTGAGCGATCACTGGCACGAGGCCGTGCTCGTCCCATTTCACTTTGTTCAACCAAGCAGCGTTGGTACTCATGTCAACCTCACCGGTATGCCTTGCGCATCCATGAAACGCTTGGCTTCGCCGACCGTATGCTGGCCGTAGTGGAAGATGCTAGCGGCCAGCACCGCATCGGCATGCCCATTCTTGATGCCGTCGGCCAGATCCTGCAAACCGCCGACGCCGCCGGAAGCGATCACCGGCACATTCACCGCGTCGGACACCGCGCGCGTCAGCGCCAGATCAAAGCCGCTCTTGGTGCCGTCACGGTCCATGCTGGTCAGCAGCAATTCACCAGCACCAAGCTGTTCCATTTTTTGCGCCCATTCGACCACGTCGATCCCGGTCGACTTGCGGCCGCCGTGCGTGAACACTTCCCAGCGGCCGTCGCCGCTTTGCTTGGCGTCGATCGCCACCACGATGCATTGCGAACCGTACTTCTGCGCGGCGTCGAACACCAATTGCGGATTGCTGACTGCCGCGCTGTTCATGCTGACCTTGTCGGCACCGGCATTCAACAGGCGGCGCACATCTTCCACCGCGCGCACGCCGCCGCCAACCGTCAGCGGAATAAAAACTTTCGACGCCACCGCTTCGATGATGTGCAGGATCAGATCGCGCCCGTCGGAGGTAGCGGTAATGTCGAGAAAGGTGATTTCATCGGCGCCTTGCTCGTCGTAACGGCTGGCGATTTCGACCGGGTCGCCAGCATCGCGCAGCTCGACAAAGTTAATCCCTTTGACGACCCGTCCTGCGGTCACATCGAGACAAGGGATGATGCGTTTAGCCAGCGCCATGAGATACCGTTTATTCCTCGCCGCTCAATGCGTCGGCTCGATCCTGAGCGCTGCGCAAATCGAGCGTGCCTTCGTAAATCGAGCGGCCGCAGATCACGCCCTCGATGCCTTCGCGCTGAACCGCACACAAGGCTTCCACGTCCTTGATGCTGTGCACGCCGCCGGATGCGATCACCGGGATCGTCATGCTCTGCGCCAGCTTCACCGTGGCATCGATGTTGACGCCGCCCATCATGCCGTCGCGGCCGATGTCGGTATAAACGATCGCTTCGCAGCCGTAATCCTCGAATTTTTTGGCGAGATCAATCACTTCGTGGCCGGTCAGCTTGCTCCAACCATCGGTTGCGACCTTGCCATCCTTGGCGTCAAGACCGACGATGATCTGGCCGGGAAATGCACTGCAGGCGTCGTGCAGGAAGCCGGGGTTTTTCACCGCTGCGGTGCCGATGATGATGTAGGACAAGCCATCGTCGAGATAGCGTTCGATGGTGTCCAAGTCGCGAATGCCGCCGCCCAGTTGCACCGGAATTTCCTCGACATCGTTTGCGGCAGCAAATTCCTGTACCGCGCGCAAGATGGCTTTGACCGCCGCTTCATTCTTTGGCTTGCCGGCGAAAGCGCCGTTCAAATCGACTAGATGCAAACGCCGCGCGCCCTGCGCCAGCCAGTGTCGCGCCATCTCGGCAGGGTCGTCGGAAAACACGGTGGCCTGGTCCATATCGCCTTGTTTGAGGCGAACGCAATGACCGTCTTTGAGATCGATAGCGGGTATGAGCAGCATGGCTGGCGGATGAAAGTTGAGTGGGTTGAAAAATAATTGGGAGCTTAGGGCTTCCAGTTGACGAAATTCCGATACAAACGCAAGCCGCTGGCGGCGCTCTTTTCCGGGTGGAATTGGGTAGCGAAAATATTATCCCGAGCAACCGCACAGGTAAAGGGGGCGCCATACACGGTCTGACCGACGGTAGCGGCAGCATCGGCCGGTTGCGCATAATAACTGTGGACGAAATAAAAATAAGCGTCGTCAGCAATACCTTCCCAGAGCGGATGCGGGCGACTTTGCTTGACCCGGTTCCAACCCATCTGCGGCACTTTGAAGCGCGAACCGTCTTCCTGCAATTTGCCCTCTAACTGGAAACGCACCACCTTGCCCGGCAACAGGCCGAGGCAGGGCGTGTCGCCTTCTTCGCTGACGTCGAACAACATTTGTTCACCGACGCAGACGCCGAACAAGGGTTTGTTTTTCACCGCATCCAGCACGGCTTCCTGCACTCCGGTTTCACGCAGGTTGCGCATGCAATCGGGCATCGCGCCCTGCCCCGGCAATACCAGCCGGTCGGCGGCGCGGATGGTTGCGGCCGCGCCGGAAATCTGCACATCGGCTTCCGGCGCGGCTTGTTTCAAAGCCTGCGCTACCGAGCGCAGATTACCCATGCCGTAATCGACTACCACGATCTTGTTCATGTTCTTGCCTTGCAGGCTCGCCCGTTCTTTGCTCGTTTAGAGACTGCCCTTGGTCGAAGGAATGACGCCGGCTGCGCGCGGGTCGAGTTCAGCGGCCATACGCAGCGCGCGACCGAATGCCTTGAACACCGTTTCACATTGATGGTGGGCGTTGTCGCCGCGCAGATTGTCGATGTGCAGCGACACCAAGGCATGATTGACGAAGCCTTGGAAAAATTCATGGGTCAGATCGACATCGAAGGTGCCGATCATCGAGCGTTTGAAAGGCACATGGAATTCGAGGCCGGGGCGGCCGGAAAAATCGACCACCACCCGCGACAAGGCTTCATCCAGCGGCACGTAGGCGTGACCGTAGCGGCGGATGCCTTTCTTGTCGCCCATCGCCTGCGCCACCGCTTGGCCGAGCGTGATGCCGACGTCTTCCACCGTGTGGTGCGCGTCGATGTGCAAGTCGCCCTTGGCTTCGATATCGAGATCGATCAAGCCGTGGCGGGCGATCTGATCCAGCATATGATCGAGGAAAGGCACGCCGGTATTGAGTTTTTGCTGACCGCTGCCGTCGAGATTGACGGCGACACGAATCTGCGTCTCGTTGGTATTGCGGATAACTTCCGCGCTGCGTTGCTTGGACATGATGGATGCTTATCGAAAGAGCGATGCCGGCGCGGCGCGCAAGACATCGAAGTACAAAACGTGTTCCCAAGAAGCGCCGACGATCCTCCGTGGGCGGCTTTGCAACAATGCGTGCATTTTACCTATTTTTTTCATCAAAATTTTGCATTCCAGCAAGCGGGGAAATACGGTATCGACATTCCGCGCCCATAAAACAAGCCATTGACGGCGATATATGGCGGAATGTAGACGGAATAAGCGTCTTGCCAGAGTCAAAATCCCAGCGTCTTTTGCACCGAATCGGCAAGCGACGCCTCGATCGCCCCATCCTTTTCCCTGTCTTCTTTCCCACTGTGGCTATCCGCTGATTTGGAACGCACTGGCTCCAAAGGCTGATTGGTATGCGCGCACAACTGTGCTTCGGGCGAGGCCAACCGACGCGTGATGATGTCGTGATAATCCGGGTTCAATTCAAAGCCAATGAACTCGCGGCCACAGCGTTGCGCCGCCACCGCCGTGGTGCCGCTGCCCATGAAGGGGTCGAACACCATGCCACCCGGCGGGCAGGACGCCTTAATCATGCGCTCGATGATTTCCAGCGGTTTTTGCGTTGGATGATCGGCACGCTCACGATGTTCGCGATGCAGGCGCGAGACGCTCCAGACATCTTTGGGGTTGTAGCCCATCTCCAGCCATTTTGCGCCGACAAAGATCGAGCGCGAACGGGCTTTCTTGGTTTCGGCATCGTAGGGAATGCGCACGGCGTCGAGATCGAAATAATAATCCTTCGAGTTGACGAAGAAGCCGACCGTATCATGCACCGAGGAATACCGGCGGGTGCTGCCGCCCATCGACGGCACGCGGCGGTCCCAGATGATTTCATTGACCATCGTCATGCGCTGCTTGAGCATGACAAAGACCTCCGGCGAATAGCGCCAAGTCAGGAAAATATACAGGCTGCCGTTGGGTTTCAACTTAGTCAGCGCGAGGGCTATCCATTGCTCCATCCACTCCAGATAGGCGGCGGTGTCGAGCTTGTCGGAATCGTTACCATAATCCTTGCCGAGACCATAGGGCGGATCGGCGAGGATCAAATCGATCGAACCATCGGGAATGCGTTGCATGCCCTGCAGCGCATCTTCGCAAAACACCGTATTGCGCCAAGCAGTCATGCAACCGCCTTGCATCGCGCCGGATTCATTTCAGTCGGTACTCCGCCGAACGCGCGTGGGCTTGCAAGCCTTCGCCATAAGCCAGTTCGGCCGCGACTTTACCCAAGGTTTGCGCCCCGGCTTCGCTAACTTCGATGATGCTGGAACGCTTCTGAAAATCATAGACGCCCAGCGGCGAGGAAAAGCGGGCGGTGCGCGAAGTCGGCAGCACGTGGTTGGGGCCGGCGCAGTAATCGCCCAGCGACTCCGAGGAATAACGACCGAGGAACATGGCGCCGGCATGGCGGATTTTCTGCGCCCATTGCTGCGGCTGTTCGGCCGAAATTTCCAAATGCTCGGCAGCGATGAAATTGGCGATGTCGCAGGCTTCATCCATGTCGCGCACCTTGACTAGCGCGCCGCGATTGGTGAGCGAAGTGCGGATCACGCCCTTGCGCGGCATGGCGTCGATCAGCTTGTCGATGCTGGCTTGCACCTGCGTGATGTAAGTCGCATCCGGGCACAACAGGATCGATTGCGCCAGCTCGTCATGTTCGGCTTGCGAAAACAAATCCATCGCCACCCAGTCCGGGTGGGTGCTGCCGTCGCAGATCACCAAAATTTCGGACGGGCCGGCAATCATGTCGATACCGACCGTGC